>JAIRTV010000169.1 GCA_031254675.1 Planctomycetaceae bacterium
GGTAAAACGTATTTCTGAAGCAATTAAAATCTGGTGTGCTGCTGCGTTTGTTCAGTAACCTTGAAATAGCTGTGCTTGTCCACGAACCTTGAACTGACTTAAAATTACCGGTACGATAACAGAATTTGGAATATTTTTTAGACAGTGCAACAAGAAATGGATCGAGTTATTGTTTCAATAATATTTAAAAAACGGCAAAATTGTTCAAAATTTGTGTCTTGCGCATATCGTGACCGCAGATTGATCATTGATAATCCGGCTGGCAAGATAAATTAAATTCGCTCGACACGAATGATTGGCAGATATAACCGACCTTCGAGAAATTCAAGAGGAAGTTTTATTTTTGTTCCAAATTTTCCCGCAATACACATTCGCGGTTTGGCACAGGGAGTTGAATGTTTGACTTTTGGTCGTGTTTCGATGCGTGGTTTTACATTTGCGGCATGACAACGGTTAAATGTCGTTTGGTATTTTTTCATTTCAAGTTACAGGTTTACTATGCCAATCAATCAGAATGATTGGAATAAAACGATACGATTACAGTGGATATTTTACCCAATCGTTAATAAATTCAACAACATCATGTAAGAGTTGATCTTCGGCAATGATTTGTTCCGTTGAGATATTTTTAACGGAATTTGGAATAGGATAGAATGGCGGTTGTAACAATTCGTGTTCCACTTTGGAAGTTGGCAATTCTAGTTGATTCCGTACATATTCTAAAGCATGTACTTCTATCGGATTCAAACCGGCAAATAAATAACCTAAAAATCATAGCTGCTTTTTAGATAAAATTGGTTATAAAAAATAACAAATTAACAATAATGATACTGATTTATTCATTGTGTTACAAAACCAAATTGTCCGTTTTTTAGGAAAGTGCAGTAATGACGCAAGATATGTTTTGACAATGAACCGGCAGTTATCATTTTGTCTGAACTTTCGCAGAACACAAATTGTTAAAACAGAAAAACAGCAGAAACATTGCGGGTTAGTATAAAGAGGTAAAATATTATTCACAATAATCTTATGAATTTTCTTGAGGGCATTTTGGGCTGTTCTTTTTTTTAAAATCGGGTATAATACAAAAATTGGTCGAACAAACAAAAATTGTAACTATTCAGGCTTTTTTCTTTAATATTCTGTGAGTTTTACAATGTTCTGCGTCGTTCGCGTTGAACTTGGAAGACGCGAAATAACACAGAAAACACAAAAAAATAGAGAAAAAACTTAGGAAACTTCCGCTGAATAGATACCCAAAATTTCCTTTTTCCGTTGGAATCGAAAAGAATGCGCAACGAATTTTTTAAGCGATACGGATTTCGCATCCTGATTGTTATTTTCTTCCTCTTGCCCTTCGTCTGGATGGGAACCAAGCGAACATTGATGAGCAATTCCAACAATGTCGCCGATTGGTTGCCAAGCTCTTTTGTCGAAACACAACAATATCAATGGTTTCTCAAAAATTTTCCCTTTGAACGTTTTGTTGTTGTTAGTTGGCAAGGATGCACGATGGACGATTCCCGACTCGAAATGTTCGCGCAAAAACTTGTTCCGGGTCAAACAATTGATAATGTCGGGCAATGGGCAGACGAACATCTTAAAGCAGAATTGGTTTTGGATTCCGAAACAACAACTCCAGAACCAAACACCGAATCAACAACAAACACTTCAAACTCAGCATCACATTCGGAAATAATTGACACCACGAAAATCGACGAATCTGTCGAGCCTGCCGAATCAGAAAAGCAACCGGAATATTTGAATTACTTCAAATCGGTTATTACCGGACCGCGATTGTTTCGAATACTCAATGATCGTTATTCGGGTTCCGGCGTCGGCGGCATCCGTTTAACAGAAGAACAAATCCGCGAAAAACTTCGAGGAACATTGATCGGACCGGATGGGCAAAATTCAGCGTTAATCGTTACATTAACAAAAGAAGCTCCACAAGATAAAAATCTTGCTAAAGTTCTTGAAGCGATTCGCGAAGTCGGCAGAGAATGCGGCGTTCAAGCACCGAAAGAAATCGATCAACGTCCCATTTTGCAAAAAGTTGTCAGCGGTATCATTACAACAATCAAGGAAATTATTTATGGTCGCCATCCCGACATGAACGGCGTTATTATTGGAGGTCCGCCGGTCGATAATGTAGCGATTACCTACGAAGGAGAACATACTCTTCGTCGTCTTGCCGGAATTTGCGGAATTATTGGACTTTGCCTTGCGTGGCTTTGTTTTCGGGATTTTCGGTTGACGTTTTTCGTGTTTTGGATAGCGATTATCAGTGCCGGTGTTGCTCTTGCCAGCGTTTCACTAACACGCGGAACCTGCGACGCCATTCTGCTCAGCATGCCGGCACTCGTCTATGTGTTGGCAATGTCAGGAGCAATTCATCTGATCAACTATTATCACGACGCCATTCGGGAACACGGTCTCGATATGGCTCCCGAACGCGCCGTCCAACACGCTTGGTCGCCTTGTTTTTTCGCCAATTTAACCACCGCACTTGGTCTCCTATCACTTTACACCAGTCATCTAGTTCCGATTACAAAATTTGGGTTTTATTCGGCGTTGGGAGTTCTTCTGCAACTCGTGCTTTTGTTCTACTATCTACCAACCTTACTCTATTTTTATCCGTCTCACAAAATCGCATCCGAACGAACCTTGCACGTCAAACATAATTCGGTCATGCAAAAAATCTGGCGAATCTGGGGCGGATTTGTTATACGAAACAATATTATTATTTCGCTGATTTGTATGACCATGATGATCTTTTTCGGTTACGGAATGTATCAAATCAAAACGTCCGTGAAAATGATGCGGTTCTTTTCGGCGGATTCGGAAATCATTCATCATTACACTTGGCTCGAAGAACAACTAGGACCGTTGGTGCCAATGGAAATTGTTATCAAATTCGACAACAAACATTGTAAATTCAACACATTGGATCGACTCCGTTTGATTGAAGATATTGACGACGAATTGCGGGAAAAACTTGCGGACGATATCGGCGGCGTTATTTCAGCGGAAACAATGATGCCAATGATTCCGCGTTTTGAAGGAACACGCAAAAGTGCAAGACAAATTGCTATCGAACGCGCCGCCAATACCATGCTCGAAAAAGGACGTAGCGAAATGAAAGATTACGTCATAACCGAGTGCGAACGTTCTTTACGTTCCGACGATCCTCGATTTCAACAAACAATTGCGGAACTGGGAATTACTTCCGCTGACGCTGCGCGGCTTGTCCGTGTTGGAATCACTGATCTGAAAAAACTAATCAATTTGCCAGCGGAGACGGAAGTTGTCGGTATTCCGCCGGAAGACATAAAAACGTTTTGCGACAAAGCCAATCAGTGGGAAAAAAATTATGGCTATGATCTTTGGCGAATTAGTATTCGGGTTTGGTCGCTTAAAAAAGATATTGATTACGCCATGTTTATTCAGGAGGTGAAAGATGTTGTTGATCCGATAATTGCTCAAATGGTCAACCGGTATTTTCCTCAGGGAGTTGTCGTTACAGAAAACGAACATGCGAGTCTGAATTTTACCGATCAACCGATTGAAGCGGTTTACACGGGAATGGTTCCGGTTGTGTACAAAACGCAACACGAACTTCTTACAGGATTGCGTGATAGTTTTGTTACGTCGTTTATTATGATTGCGATAACGATGGGATTTATTTTGCGAAGTCCGCTTGCGGGGTTGTGCGCCATGATTCCGAACCTTTTTCCGGTAATTGTTGTTTTTGGTTTTATGGGTCAGTTTGGAATTTTGGTGGATGTCGGGACAATGATGACAGCAAGTGTTGCGTTGGGAATTTCGGTGGATGATACCATTCATTTTTTAACATGGTTTCGTGATGGAGTCGATCAAGGAATGGCACAACGCGAAGCAACAATGTATGCGTATTCTCGTTGCGCAACATCAATGTTTCAGACAACAATGATTGCCGGTCTTGGACTTTCGGCGTTTGCGTTGAGTACCTTTACGCCAACTCAAATGTTTGGAATTATGATGTTGGCAATTCTCACAATGGCAATGCTTGGCGATCTGATTTTTCTTGCCGCTCTGATCAACACTCCATTAGGGCGCGTGTTTCGTCCGCGAATAAAAAAATGAAAATCCCGCTAAATCATTACGAAAATTAAACTGAATCCGTAATATTTTCCATAATATTTTCCATAATATTTTCCGTCCGAAAAACGGTGAGGTCAGTTATGTCGGTTCTTCTTCTGAATATGCCGTTTGCACAACTCCGTTGGCCTAATCTTGGTTTGAGTTTGCTGAAAAGTTCCTTGACGGTTCGCGGAATTGATTGCGATTTGAAAAATCTTTGTTTTCCGTTTGCGGAACGAGTTGGGTATGATTTGTACGATTGGATTGCCGGACATTTTGCGTTCGTTCTCGGCGGTGAACATCTCTTTGCGAAAATCTATTTCGGAAACCAATTGCCGTCAACCGAACAATTCTGGCACGATATTTTGCTTTGGACGGAACCGGAATTGGACGAACAGGACAAAGCCGATTTCGAAACAGTTGCCGCTGCGGTGTTACCGTTTTTGGACGATTGTATGGAGTCGATTGATTGGAAACGTTACAAAATCGTCGGTTTCACCACTTCCTATCAACAGACATTATCATCGCTTTGTCTGGCACGGCGAATTAAAGAACAATATCCACATATTCAGATTGTTCTTGGTGGTGCGGCTTGCGAAGGCGAAATGGGCAACGAATTGTTACGGCAATTTAAGGAAATCGACTATGTTTTTCTCGGTGAAGCGGATATGACTTTTCCGTTTGTTGTACAAAAAATTCTCGACGGAAACATTGATTCCCAATCATTACCCAAAGGCGTTTTGTCCGCAACAACTCATCGCCAACACGAACAGGAGAAACGGTTTCTATCACAAAACGAAACGATAAATGCGTTTACGTTTGATGTTAATGCGGACGTTATTGAATCGACAGTGACCGATCTTGATCGTATTCCGCCGCCGGATTTCGACGATTATTTTAACGATTGGCGTTCTAATCCGTTACGGAATGAAGTGCGACCGATGTTGTTTTTTGAAACGTCACGCGGTTGTTGGTGGGGAGAACGCCGTCAATGTTCGTTTTGCGGTCTCAACGGTCATTCGCTCCGTTTTCGTTGCAAAACACCCAAACATGCTGTTACCGAACTCGTTGAACTTGTTAAACGCTACAAAATTCGTGAAGCCTGTTTTGCGGACAATATTTTTGCCAAAGAATATTTCGAAACATTTTTGCCGTTGCTGAAAGAGTCGGGGCTTGATCTTCGTTTTGAGTTTGAAATGAAGGCAAATCAGAAAAAGGAACATGTTCGGAAAATGCTGGATGCCGGTTTGGCGGCAGCGCAACTTGGTATTGAAACACTTTCCACGCCAATTCTCAAAATGCTCAGCAAGGGCGCCACCGCACGGCATAACCTGCAAGTTCTCAAATGGTACACCGAAGGCGGTATCGAAGTAAAATGGAATATTCTGTACGGTTTCCCCAGTGAAGACCCAAAAGAGTACGAAAAATTGACGCAACTGTTGCCGCTTGTGTTTCATTTTCATCCGCCGGTTGCGTTCGGAAAAGTACGGATTGATCGGTTTGCTCCGTATCATAACGATCCGAAAAAATACGGTATTGAAAATTTACGTCCGTTTCGCGGTTTTCATTTTTTGTATCCTTTTGATGATCAATCGTTACGGCATTTGTCGTACTATCACGAATTTGATTTTGCTGACGGGCGCGATATTTTTGATTACGTTAAACCTTTTTTGGAACAAGTCAAACGTTGGGATGAAGAATACGCCAAAGGAACGCTTCGGGCTTTTGACCGGAATGATGGCGTGTTGCTGTTGACGGACACACGCCCGATTGCGAAAGAATTTCAGTATCGTTTATCAGGAATAGATCGAGAACTTTATCTTTTCTGTGATGTTGCACGAACTCGTCAAGAAATTTTAGAACGATTTCCCGACTCGGTAGAAAAAACGCTAACTCATTGGATTGAGCAACGTATTATGATTCCGGTTGATAACCGTTTTTTCGCATTAGCATTGAATGAACCGCCGTCAATCTCTTCTTAAAACAATAAATGTAATTGTTCCCAGCACAACAACCCGCCGCAATGCGGCGGGAATATTTTTAACTTTATTCTTCAACCGGTTTTGGTTCTTCCGTTTTCGGTTCTTCAACCGGTTTGGATTCTTCCGTTTTCGGTTCTTCAACCGGTTTTTCGTCCAAACCCGGAATCTTCATAAGTCCATCCGTTCCTGGTAAATTCGGAAGTTTCGGTTCTGTTATTTCGTGTTTGTGTTCGTGATTTTCTCCATGTTCATGCTCATGTTCGTGAGATTCGGTTCCTGTTTCTTTTTTCTTTTCACGGAACACATTCGTTTGAGTTAAATGGATTTTTTTGTACACATCCTCTGAAATAACGTAATACCAATCAGCAAAACGATCCGTAAGTTTTTCGGCACGTTTTTTTCCGTCTTCAATTGCTTTATCGTATCGTTCTTGTTCGCGTTGGTTTGATTTTTCGATTTGTTCTTTTTCTTTGTTTGCGGTTTCTGTTTGCTCTGGATTCAATCCGTCAGGAATTTCCGGTACGGGTTTAATCTCCGGCGCAGGAATCATCGAAACGTCAAATTCCGCTGTTATAAAAAGATAACGATTCGCCCCCATGATTGTGGGTGTATTGCTTGAAGTTTCTGTTTTGTTGTCGGCATCGTTAGTCATTTCCGATTCGGTTCCCGTCAAATCACCAAACCGAAGATTGTAACGAATACCATCCTTCATCCGAATCTGAATATCACCTTCGTTGGAAAGAAGTTTGGGCGTCCGTTCGCCAGTTCCGCCTTTGAGATCAGGCAAAGGGACAAGACAAAAGCCGGATTTTCTAAGCGACGGATCGGGAGTTCCGATTTGTTCGGAGAACGGTTTGCCTTCACGCAACGCCGCCGCCAACACCGACGGTTTTTTCGTCACACTGACAATTTTCAGATCATTCAACGCGGAAACCATTCCGTCCAACGTTTCCGTATTCAATTCTTCTTCCGGTTTCATGCTCCGTTCGTAATATTCGTACTGTTTGCCGCGAAATCCCATCCATTTTTTCAGCGTCCATTTTTCCGGTCCCGAAGCAGAACTATCGTAACCGAAAGTCATGTCACCAATAAATGTCGGAACAATAACTTCTTGCGCACCGAGTTGTGTCATTTCCAATTGAATCGTGTACGAATATTCATCAACGAAAATTTCCTGAACATCAAAAGAACTCATATCGAGTAGATTTTTCTCAATCCATTGATCGAAATTTGTTGCGAAACGGCTTGGGTCAATTTCGACAACATAGACTGGAATTTGACCGGCAACACGGACATAACGTAATTTTGCCGGTTCTGTGGGATCATCGGGACTTTTCTTTTCTTTGGCGTCGGTTTCTTTACCGACAATCAGATCAACAAATTTTTCGTCGCCCGAACCGTTTAACGTTACTTTAATACCGATTCCTTCGCCTAACGACGCATTTTCGGAAGTCGGATCAATCACACCGTACAACGTATGAAGTGTGGTAACATCATTTTCTTCCGCTTGCGACGCAACCACATCCAACACTTTCAGATCAACAAGTGCTTCGGCAACTTTTCCCATTTGATCTTTGGCGTCGGCGGGATAATTGTCATGGGAAGGAATCGACCAAACGCCGTCAATTTCCGTTACTCGAAACATGTCTTGATCACCGGTTAGGTTTTGCTTGACGATTTCCAGTGTTTTAACGGCGAGCGGGTCTGTGAATTTTGGAAAGAGTGGTTGACCGATCATCTCTTCCATTTTGATTTCACGCACAACGGGTCGGGTCAACACGGCTGTTCCCAGAAGAAGAACAGCAAGAATTAAAAAAATTGATGTTTTTGTTGTTTCTGTCATGGTCATAACAAAGTGATAGTTAATTAGATGATAGTAATTGGAAATTGTTGGGACTAAACTTGGAGAACCAATTTCAAAATCGCTAATAATTTACATGAAATTCTCTATCCTTTCAAGACGGAGAACCACAAAATTTAAAATTTGAGTAATTATTTCTAGTGCTTTGTTAATCTTAAAATTTGAGATGATCTGATAATATTACGTGATAAAAAGGTTTAATTGAAAACATTACATCCCAAAATTCAAGAATAACAAAGCACCAAAATTTTTTTGAAAATTTTCCTAATTTTCGCTGGCGGGTGTGTTCATTCGGGTAAATTCGGACACGGATTGACATTGTTCTGATTTAACATTAGTATTGATAAAGTATTGTTTTGCAAAACCGAAACACATTACAGTTGCTCCAAATTACCCAGAGGGAACATTATCTGTTCAATGACCGTCGAAAAGACAGCAAAGTCAATTGAAACGGTCAACTTTTTCTCACAACACAACCCAATTTTTTAGCAGAGCGAAATTATGGAATTTACGAAAGAACAAATCACGGAACGGTTCAAGGCGGATCGTTACGCGACCGAAGTAACCGGAATTGAAATCGTGGACGCCAAACCTGGTTACGCGAAAACAAAATTGTTGATCCAGCCGAAACATTTCAATGCTGTTGGAATTGTGCAAGGTGGTGTTGTGTTTACGTTGGCGGATTTTGCGTTTGCGGTTGCGAGCAACGCGGGAGTTGAAGAAATAACGGTGGCGATTGAGTGTCATCTTTCGTTTTTGAGACCGACAACTGCCGGCACTTTATACGCAGAAGCCACACTTCTTTCCAGAACAAAATCATTGGTTTCGTACGCTATTCCGGTAACAAACGAAAATGGCGAACTGGTTGCTCAATTCTATGGACGCGGTTTTACCAAACAACCGAAAAAACAATAGAATTATTACGAAAATAGTTCGTTGTGAACAGTGACGCAAGCGGCGGATGAGGTACATGACATAAACACGACATAAAATGGAACGATTCCGTTTTCTACCAACATGTTGTCTTTAACAGGATAGAAAAAATTGATTATCGAATCAATGTCGTTCAATAACACGCTTGCGTTACTATTATTAACTGCGTAACCTCGGAATGATTTACCAGAAATCGGTTTACGCTTCGTCCCAACATTTTTTGAGATATTCAACGGATTTCGGAACTTCAACCGCTTTGTCGCCATCCACACCGCATTCGTAACTAATAAATTCGGAATAACCGATGTATTTGAGACCACGCATGGCTTTGATATGACAATGATTATCTTGACCTGGCAAACGGCGTTTTGTTCCATTTCCGAGATGCACGTGTTTCACAAAAGTTCCTCCGGCAATAAACGCTGCCATATCATCGGGTTCTTCGGTGTACATGTGGTAGGTGTCGCCAAGAACCGCAACTCCCGCAACTCCCGCATCTTTGGCAATTTGTGCCGCATCACCGACTTGACGCAAAAACCACGCCTCGCCACGACGTAACGGCTCCATAATGATGTGCGTTTTGTGTTCGGCAGCAAACGGACCAAGCTCCTTGAGCATTGCAACCGTCAGCTCGCGAATACGCCAGTTCGGGCGATCTGGTTTGCCGGTTGCCGGAACATAAACAACTCCATTAGCACCAAGTGCGCCAGCTCTTTCGAGTTGTACTTTTAGTTCGTCAAAACCTTGTTTCCGTTTTTCGGGGTCTTCGTCGGTTAATTTGTTACCAAAAGAGCCGATACAAATGGAAGCGATTCGTAAACCGGCATCATCGGCACGTTTTTTCCAATCTAAGTAATTATCGTCCAGTCTTCCGATTTCAACCGCTTCAAAACCATTTTGTTTCATCCATTTGAGTTTTTCTTCGTTGTTGCCGCCGGGAATAATTCCGAGTTGGCTGCAAAACCGAAGTTTGGCGTTTGCTCGCTGGTCGCCCGGAACAGAGTTCGGTTCAGCAGCATGGAGCGATGAAGATGACGAAGAAGAAACAGAAACCGTTGCCGCAACACCAACTGTTGCCGCTGTTGCCAAAAAATCACGTCGTTGCATAGAATTTCTCCTAAAATTGGGGAATTGGGGAAAAAAATTGAAAAACATTATTATCAGTTGTTCAACCAAAAATAACTCAAAACATTATACTAATCTCAAAAGTAAACTCAACAGGTTAAGCGATTTTGTCCAAAGGTTTGCGCGTTTACAACCGTCGTTGATGTTTTTTGAAGAAACGTGTAATTTGTGCCGCAAGCGGAATTTTCGTCTAAAGATGATAAGACACAAATCCTCTAAAAATATAATTGGAGTTTTGCAAAATTGTATTTCACACTATAAATCAAAGGGGTTGAAACATTGAAATCACCCGATTTTATTATATTATCTATTGTCATTTCAAAAATCGTTCTAAAAATCGATATGCTGGAATATCAAGGGTTTCACAAATACGGTTTCAATCATATTTACATTTTTTTAATATTGACGAAACAATAAATCATTCATTTTTTGTAGCACTGCCTAAAAACTGTTCCCGACTTTGTTATTGTATCAAAATTTTTAATCTGTTTTGAATTTATTGAGTAATCGTACTGTGACCTTGACAAACCGTTTGGCAAGAACAGTTAATGTTATTTAAATTAGTGCGAATAAAATTGGGAGGTTGATGCGCGTCTTGTCTTACTCGAATAAGATCCCATCCATGAGCGTTGTCTGTTTTGGGCAAAGAAGGACAAACTTCTCCTTTTTCAATGTAAATTGCAGCATTTTCGGGACCAAACATGAC
>JAIRTV010000187.1 GCA_031254675.1 Planctomycetaceae bacterium
GGTTGATACGTTTTTGCTCAACAGAATAAATAGAAAAATCTGAAGAGATTACGTTATTGAAAAGGACAATCTTAGGAGGACAAGGAGATAAAGTATAACATCAGCATACTCCACCGGCAATCTGTAATGAAAAATAAAAATGAGAAATAAAAAGAAAAAAGCAATCTATTTTGTGGAATTTTTGTTTGAATTTATAAACAGCATTGAGTTGATGTTTTGTTTGAGGGGGGCTTTACGTTTTTTCCTAAGTTGGGTATCATTTCCTACAAAATATTCTGCCTTTTTACTTTGGCGGAATTGACAATCAAGAACAAATTACTCCAGCAGTCCAACCAGCTGGGCAAATCAAACCCCACACTTTTAGGAGATTTCCGTGAGCGACAACCGATTTTTAATGGTCGATGGAAACGAAGCAACAACCCTTATTGCCCATGCCTGCAACGAAGTCATGGCAATCTATCCAATCACCCCGTCTTCCACAATGGGTGAACTCGCCGATGATTGGGCAGCAAAAGGAAAAACAAATATCTTCGGCACTATTCCGCAAATCGTGGAAATGCAAAGCGAAGCCGGAGCCGCCGGAGCTGTTCATGGCGCTTTGCAAGCCGGTTCAATGACTTGTACCTTCACCGCCTCACAAGGGTTGCTGTTGATGATTCCCATCATGTTCAAAGTCGCCGGCGAACAAACCCCAACCGTGTTTCACGTCTCCGCCCGAACTGTCGCCACACACGCCCTTTCTATTTTCGGCGATCATAGCGATATTTTAGCGTGCCGAAGTACCGGTTGGGCATTCATCGGCGGAGGAACAATTCAAGAAACACACGATATGGCAATGATCGCCTACGCCGCAACTTATAAAGCACGTTTGCCATTCCTGCATTTCTTCGACGGTTTCCGAACCTCACACGAAGTCAATCGAATCGAACCCATCCCAGATAATGTAATCAAACAAATGCTCGATATGGAAGCAATCGAAGCATTCCGAAAACGATCCTTGTCGCCAGATCGACCCGTACTCAAAGGAACCGCCCAAAATCCCGACGTCTTCTTTCAAGCACGCGAAGCCTGCAACTCCGTGTACAATAACGTCTCCGCCATCGTTCAGGCAGAAATGGATAAATTCGCCAAATTAACCGGACGATCTTATCATTTATTCGATTACTTCGGCACACCAGACGCTGATCGCGTGATTGTCGCAATGGGTTCGTCCACCGGTATCGTCGAAGAATATCTCGACCACGTTAAAGGCAGTGAGAAAATTGGTCTCATCAATGTCCGACTTTATCGACCATTCGACGGAGCCGCCTTCGTCGCCGCTTTACCGAAAACCGTTAAAAAAATTGCCGTTCTTGATCGAACCAAAGAACCCGGCTCCTTGGGTGAACCGTTGTATCAGGATGTGGTTACGGCAATCGCTGAAAATTGGACAGGCGATAAATTAACAATTATCGGTGGTCGTTACGGTCTTTCGTCTAAAGAATTTTCGCCCACAATGGTAAAAGCAATCTATGACGAATTGGCAACCCCCAATCCACGCCGTGAATTTACTATCGGAATCAACGACGATGTAACAAAACTCAGTTTGCCCTACGATCCGCAATACTCAACAGAAGCAGAGGACGTAACTCGATGTTTGTTCTTTGGTCTCGGTAGCGACGGAACTGTAGGCGCCAATAAAGATACCACAAAAATTGTTGGCGAAAACACGCATCTTTCCGCACAAGGTTATTTCGTTTACGATTCGAAAAAAGCAGGCTCCGTCACAGAATCTCATCTCCGGTTTTCTCCGCGTCCAATTAAAGGTTCTTATTTTGTGACAAAGGCAAATTTTATCGCATGTCATCAATTCGTTTTCACCGAAAAATTGGATATGTTGCAGCCGTTGGTTGAAGGTGGTACATTCCTGTTAAATTCGCCTTACGGTCCTGACGAAGTTTGGGATCACCTTCCGGCGGAACTACAAACAGAAATCATTGCCAAAAAAGCAAAATTCTATGTTGTGGACGCGGTAACAGTTGCCCGTGAAGCCGGAATGGGAAACCGACTCAATACCGTTATGCAAACATGTTTTTTCCAGTTGGCAAAACTCTTTCCCACTTCCGAAGAAGCCATTGGACATATCAAAAAAGCCATCAAAAAAACTTACGGCAAAAAGGGCGAAGCCGTTGTTCAAAAAAATTACAACGCGGTTGATTCGGCGGTTGCCGCGCTTAAAGAGGTTCATTATCCGCAAACGGTTTCGTCGAAATTGCATCGGCATACCGGAGCGGTTGGCAATCCGCCCAAGTTTGTCAAAGAAACACTTGGCGAAATTCTTGCGGCGCGTGGGAACGATTTACCGGTGAGTGCGTGGCTTCCGGCTGCCGACGGCTCCTTCCCAACAGGAACTTCGCAGTACGAAAAACGGAATATCGCCATTGATATTCCAATTTGGGATCCGGCTGTTTGTTTACAATGTGGTCAATGTTCTTTGGTTTGTCCGCATGCTGCAATTCGGTTTAAAACATTTAGTCCCGATTTGTTGGCAAACGCTCCTAAAACATTCCATTCCGCTGATTGGAAAGGCAAAGAATTCCCTGGTAACAAGGCGGTTATTCAACCTGCTCCTGATGATTGTGTTGGTTGTGGACTTTGCGTTCAAAATTGCCCCGGTAAAAACAAAGCCGTTGAGGGACGCAAAGCGATTAATATGGAAGCCAAAGTTGAGCATCTTGAAGCGGAACGAGCAAATTGGGACTTCTTCCTTTCGATTCCCGAAGCTGACCGCTCAAAAGTCAACGCCGACAGTATCAAAGGATCGCAACTTTTATTGCCGCTCTTTGAATATTCCGGTGCGTGTGCCGGTTGTGGAGAAACGCCGTATGTCAAACTTGTCACGCAATTCTTCGGTGATCGGATGTTGGTTGCCAATGCGACGGGTTGTTCCTCGATTTACGGAGGAAACTTGCCGACAACTCCGTACACGAAAGACGCTAACGGACGTGGACCGGCATGGTGTAATTCATTGTTTGAAGACAATGCCGAATTCGGACTTGGTCTCCGTGTTGCTGTTGATCAGCAAAATGCGTACGCCAAAGAGATTTTAACGGCGAAACGTGAACAGATTGGAGCGGAACTTGTTGACAATATTTTGAACAATAAACAAGAAACCGAAGCCGAAATTGCGTTACAACGGCAATGGGTTGCCGAACTCAAGGCAAAAGTTCAAGCGTGTTTGGATCATGGAGCGTGTGATCGAACAACTCCAGATGCTTGTGTTACTGGTTCTAATTTGCTTAATATTGCGGATTCGTTGGTTCGTCGGAGTTGCTGGTGTTTTGGCGGCGATGGTTGGGCTTACGACATTGGTTACGGCGGATTGGATCATGTTATTGCGTCGGGGCGTGATATTAACATTTTGGTTTTGGACACGGAAGTTTATTCGAACACTGGTGGTCAAGCGTCGAAGTCCACTCCCAAAGGTGCAGTTGCCAAATTTGCGGCTGGTGGAAAACCGACACGGAAAAAAGACCTTGGTATGATGGGAATGGCTTACGGCAATGTTTATGTTGCACAAATTTCGATTGGTGCCAATCCGAACCATGCCATCAAAGCAATTCGTGCGGCGGAAGCGTATCCGGGACCATCGTTGATTATTGCGTATGCTCATTGTATTGCGCATGGTATGACGGACATGAAAATCGGTTTGGAATTGCAAAAGGAAGCGGTAAAATGTGGTTATTGGCCTCTTTACACTTATGACCCGCGTAAATCGCAACCGCTTGAGGTTACTTCGAAAACGCCGGAAGGTTCGGTGAAAGACTTCGAGTTGAAACAAAATCGTTTTGCGGTGTTGAATCGAGTGAAGCCGGATGTGTTCGAGAGGTTGATCGAACAATCACAACGCGAAGTAGAAGAACGTTTCAACTTCTACACCGCTTTGACTAACACAAAAAAGACCGACTAAACGATTAAATAATTAAACAAAAAATTCTGATTACAATTGCAGATTTGATAATACTAAATCAAATAGTTTTCAAATCTGCAATTTTATTTTGACGATTTATAATTTTTTCATAATTATTGAATTTCGTGTTTTGTTGACGCGAAGATCATATTTTGTACGTTTAATTTAATTTTTTTGCAATAGGAGAAATAACGATGACTTACAATTTTGGCAAAAGTGTTTGGATGATTTTCCCAATTTTTTTATTGTTTCTTTTATTTAATGAGGAACAGTTGTTTGGTGAAGAACATTCGGCAATACCGGTTTTGACTCGAATGAATGTGGCACATCGCGGCGCATCATTTTTAGCACCGGAAAACACATTAATGGCGTTTCGGATTGCGATTTCTGCTGGGGCGGATGGGGCGGAATGCGATGTTTTGAGCAGTTCCGATGGTGTGATCTTTTTGTCACACGACAAAACCGCCAAACGAACACTTGGCGGCGGTGATCAAAATCTAACTCAAATGACTTACGCCGACATTCAGCAATTGGACGCCGGAAAGTGGAAAGGAAAACAGTTTCAAGGTGAACCTGTTCCTAAGTTGGACGATTATCTCGAACTCCTGAAAGGGACGAGTTGCCATCCGGTTGTCGAAATTAAAATGGAAGGAATTGAGCAACCCGTTTTAGAAGCAATCCGAAAACAAGATTTAGTTGAAGTAACGACAATTATTGCGTTTTCGGAAAAAGTGGTCAAAGAAATTCGGCGTTTGGAACCGAACATTTGTGTTGCTTGGTTGTACAGTGAAAATCTGAAAGACAAAGGAACAGCAAAAGAAAATGCCCAACGGTTGACTGAATTTTTCGTTAAGAAGTGCAGGGAATTGGATGTAACGGTTCTTGATCTTGCATCACCAATTCTTTCCGCCGATCTCGTCCAAAACCTGCAAAATGCAGGGATTCATGTTTGGTGTTGGACTGTCGATAATACCAATCAAATGAATACACTTCTGGATTGGGGCGTGGAAAGTATTACAACCAATCGACC
>JAIRTV010000413.1 GCA_031254675.1 Planctomycetaceae bacterium
TTCATTTTTGTTAGTTGTACGACAATTGTTTTTTTTGTTTTTGTTTTATTTATTATATTTTTAACGTTAAATTTTATTATTTTTATGAGCCAGTGCGCTTGTTCAGAAGATTTGAAATGTCTTAAAGTTATATGTACGATAATATAATTAGGGACGGTTTTTAAGAATGTTACCAGAAATGAATCAGATTATCGTTTCTATAATATGCAAAAAACGACAAAATTGTTCAAAAATTATGTTTTGCGCATACAATGACCGCAGATTGATCAATGATAATGTGACAGGCAAGATAAATTAAATTCATTCGACAATATGATCAGCGAAATGCGTAATTGATGAGGTTTTTCTTCTATTGAGTCAAAACAATTTTTGGAAAGTGCAGTTATTCAGCTATTACTTCATTACAAAAAAGTCATCAACATGAGGTAATTAAGGTTTACCTTTTTTAAGATTTCTTGCTACCGAAATTGTTTTGTAAGAAAATGAGGTTGATCAAACATAAGTTTTCCTCCTTGCGAAAATTCTGTTGATATATTACGAATTTTGTCAAAAGTCATTGGGTTCGGTGGTATCAGTATGATCGGAAACCGAATGTCCCGTCTGACGCCAATCTCAAATCGCCCCAAACGACGTCTTTTCGTCAAATTCGTCAACAGTGATATTGCACTTGAAGTTTATCTTTCAACAAAAATTCCACAAGAATATAACATATTTTTTTGCCTATTCTTTATTCGTGTTCTAAAATAAGATATTGAAATTCAGGTTCATCTGTTTTTTTGTGAGGAAGAATCAAATATGAGACAAGAACTCTTAATTTGTTGTGTTGTGTTTTTTGTTGTTGCCGGCGAAACAGTATCAGCCCAACATCATGACTATTGGGCGTTTGACCGGTTTGTTGCGAATCCGTTTTATTCGGATTTTAACCAACATCCTAATTTTCACTCCGGTATCCATTCCGGTTCGTGGACGATCAAACGAGAACAATTACTCAACGACGAAAGTAAAGACAAATATCGTAGTTGCCGCGATCCGTACTGCAACCGATGTTCAAAACATTTAGCGGATTACGGACACGAATATCAATATCTTTCCGGTGTGAGTCAACGCCAACTCTGGTATCGTGGAACGGCAGGAAGTATCGCTCCGGTACGGCAATTCGGGTACGACGCACACGGTAACCCTTACGCTCGCCGCGGTCAACCAGCCGCCGTCATGTCCAAAGAATATGCGCGAACTCTAAATCACGCCATCTGGGAACAAATTCAAGCACGAAACGCTGTAGCAGACGAAGAAGCCGCCGAAGATCGCGTCGGACTCCTCGCCGAATTACGCGACGCCGCCCTCGCCCAACTTCAGAAAAGCCAAGATCATTGGGAATTACTCAAACAATCAGGACATTGTCTTCGGTTCGGAATTCCTTATTCGCCCTGTTCTCAAGCTTTCCAACAAATTCCCACTGACAACCCACACGAAAATATTTTAGATCAAACTGTCGTCAAAATAACCAATACATATTATCAACCTCACTTTTTCGGACTTTGCGAATATTGCGCGGCAAAGGCTCAGTTTCTTTTTGATCAGAATTACGTGATGGAAGTCGAAACAGAATTAACGCGGGCTATGCAGATATTGGAAATAAAAACCGCAATCGCCAACGAAGCAGTTCGAATCGCATTACTGAGCAAACCGGATGCCGACAAAGCAACCCGTTTCAAAAGGATTCAAATGAAACCGCCAAAATATCAAGAAGTTCTCGCCGCTCGCGAAGCCACACAAAACCAAAAAAATAATCCGGAAAATAAACCAACTACCAAATCCAACCCATAAAAAATAAAAATCAACACTTATTTTTTTGTTTCTTTGAGTTGTTCCCATGGGGCGGGTCGTTTTTCCAAACTACGTTTGGCGGTTGCCTGAACCATGGGGTCAGGGTCACGATGAAACGCCTGAACTAATGTACTTCGACTCAATTCGCGTCGCCCCATCGCCAGTAATTCCGCCGCCTTCACGCGAATTGCCGACAATTCCCCCTTGGCGAGTACCCCACAAAGCGAATCTTCCAAAGGCAAAACCATCGCCCCATACTCAACACACAGCAAGGCTTTGGCTTGATCAAGCGGCTCGCCCATCACCAAAATCTGCGTCAACCCACTAACAACTTGAGAATCCAAAACCTTAATCACATTGAACATACTTCGCCGCTGCTCGTCTGTTAATTGATCAAACATCTCGAAAAAACGCGATAACCGGAAATTAGGCAAAAGTTTTTGAATCGTTTCACGAACAATTTTGTGAGGACTATTCGCAAATTGCAAAATTCGAAAATTAGCGTTTGGAATATTGCGCTTCGCAAGTAACGTCAACGCTTCTGCCTGAATATTCGGATCAGCATCGCCACCGGCATCCCAAATAAGTTGGTCAATTTGATCTCCCGAAAATTGCATCAACGCCGTCAACGCCTTCAATCGCCCCTTAGTCTTACCACGATGAAATAAATCAAGAAGTTTCAATTGAACTTCGCTTTGGGAAAGCCCCGCATGTTGAACCAAGATTGCTAAACCGGCTTGAGCCTGTTCGTCAAGTTGATCAAGAAGACTAGCAGACGAAACAAACCACTCAATCGGACAAACAGCAGCAAGATTAACTTGCAAAGCAACAGAAATCGGCTCCGCAATATTCTTGAGAAAATAAACAATAAACGGTAAATCCGAACGTTTCGAAAATGCCGCCAAAACAACCGGAGGTGGATTAGGATGCTCAAAACAATGAACAAGAAAACGGAAAACATACGGTTCTTGTCTGGCAATCAGAAAACGATGAATCGCTCCATAAAAAATCGATGTTGGAATAGAAAGAAGTTTTGTCAAAGAACTGTGTTTATCCGTCATAAATACATAAAGTTGCAGAAAAACAACCAAAAATAAATCAGGATCGTTGCGGTGAAAATCTTTCAACCCACGAAATAATACCGTAACTATTTCCGATAAAATCGTTTCATGAAAACGCCGCCGATGTTTGCGTTCTTCCAACGCCTGAACATATTTTTCAAGCAACCTCAAAATTCCTTCCGATAACGAACTATTACCTTCTTCCGTTTTGTCTTGATTCAGAAACGTTGATAACATTGACGGTAAAAGCTCGAAATACCGTTGTGTGTAAATAACCCGAAAAGCATTCCGCGCAAGATAAGGATCGCTGCCCGAAACTGCAATTCGTAACGCCGAAAAAATTTTGTCACGATGAATATTGAAAAGATGAATCATCGTTTCGTCCGCCGGATCAAATTTATCAATGAGTTTCAAGAGAATTTTCGTACCCGAAACTGCAATCAATTGATTACCGGCAGAACGTCGAACCTCTTCCAACGACGATGTCAACGCCTTTTCCAATAAAGGAATTGCCGCATTATTTTTCGATTGGGCTAAAATTCGAGTGGTAATATTGATACCAACCATCGTCGTTTGTTATTTTTCTTCGGATGTTTTTTCTTCCTTTGTTCGGTTGGGACCGAATTTATCTTCGTCCTTCTTTTCAAGTAGAAAACCCTTGAAAAAATAACCGCTTTCTTCGGAAACACCATAAAGACCAAAAGAACCAAAGTAATGACTAATTTTGTCAAATTCCGGCAAATTCTTACCGTCAATACTTTGCGGTCG
>JAIRTV010000416.1 GCA_031254675.1 Planctomycetaceae bacterium
AGGCGACCTCCAAGGTAAGCGACTTCCAAGGTGGGCAACCTTCGGCAAACAAGGTGGGCGACCTTTCGCCGAAAGGTCGCGTCGGCGATAGCCGACCAGCCCTTGTGTTGAGCCGGCAATCAGATTCCGAACCGTTTGGCAACACAGATTGCCAGCTCAACACAGGGTCAGAATTGCCTTGCGGCAATGCGACCTTTCGGCGAAAGGTCGCCCACCTTCTTTCGGCGAAACATCACCGCTTGCGGCATTTCAACTATTCACTATTCACTACTAACTATTAACTAAAAAGGTGGGTGATGTTTCGCCGAAACATCACGTCGGCGATAGCCGACCAGCCCCTGCTTTCGGAAGGCAATCAGATTCCGAACCGTTTGGCAACACAAATTGCCAACTCAACACAGGGACGAGTTGCCTAACGGCAACGCGACCTTTCGGCGAAAGGTCGCCCACCTTTTTAGAAACATCACCGCTTGCGGCATTTCAACTATTCACTATTCACTCATAACTATTAACTACAAGGTGGGTGATGTTTCGCCGAAGGGTTTGCACCCACCATCACATCGGCAAAAGGTTGACTCTTGTCTTAGGGAAGGGTTGGAGAAAAGGTCTTTTGTCGTCAAAATGAAAAATAGATTGCCGTCTGACTTTGTTTTTAAATTCAAAATGTTATAATCTCAACTTCACTGAACCGAATCAAAAAAACTCGCCGTTATTTTGATCCAACCCAATCTTAACCCTTGTTCCCTCTCAACCCACAAAAAAAAATGAACAATCACATCAATATCTATAAACCGGATTTGATGGAAGTTATTGAAACAACACAACATACAATCGATGTCAAATCCGTTCGAATCCGTTTCCGCGACGAAGAAAAACAGAAGAATTTTTCGTTCAATGTCGGACAATTCGGGCTCTACAGCGTGTTCGGCTACGGCGAATCAACATTCAATATTTGTTCCAGCTCCAATTGGAAAGAGTATCTCGAATTTTGTTTTCGCAAAACCGGAAGAGTTACCGAAGCAATGTGGAATATTGTCCCCGGTGAAACAATTGGTTTTCGCGGTCCATACGGAAACGCTTACCCAATGAAAGAATGGGAAGGCAAAGATTTGGTGTTTGTTGGCGGCGGAATTGCAATGCCGCCCATCCGTTGCGCAATCTGGTACGCTCTCGAAAATCGAGAAAAATACGGCAAAATCACCATCGTTTACGGCGCAAGAACTGTAGGCGATCTGGTTTTCCGAACCGATTTGGCAAAATGGACGGAATTTCCCAATGTGGATGTCTTGCAAACAGTTGACCCAGGCGGCGAAACTCCCGAATGGAATGGCAAAATCGGATTCGTTCCAACAATTCTCAAAGAAGCAAAATTCGACGCCAAAAATGCAGCCGCCTTAGTAGTAGGACCGCCAATCATGATCAAATTTTCTCTTCCCGTGCTCGCCGAAGCCGGAATGGATGACTCCAATATCTTTACAAGTCTCGAAAACCGAATGAAATGCGGCGTCGGAAAATGTGGACGCTGTAATTGTGGTCCCGTTTACGTTTGCAAAGAAGGTCCCGTTTTTTCGTTGCGGCAAATGAAACAGTTACCGGAAGACTATTAACATAACAGCAAATCGCGAACCGTGTTGCGAATCAATTGTTGCAGTAAAATTATTAGTTCATTTGTTACGTCAGCTACAAAGAGAGTTATGGGTAAGAAAAACAAAAAAATTCCGCTTCCGTCTAACGAACGAACAATTTCCGAAAACCGCAAAGCACGGCATGAATATCATATTCTGGACAGTTTGGAATGTGGAATCGTGTTGGTGGGCAGTGAAGTAAAAAGTTTGCGATCAGGGACAGTCGCACTGGCGGAAGCATACGGACGTGTTCGCAACGGCGAAGTTTGGCTGGTCGGCTGCGATATTCCCGAATATGTTGAAGCAAACCAATTCAATCACAAACCCAAACGAGATAGAAAATTATTGTTGCATCGCCGCGAAATCGAACGTTTCGCCAAACGAGCTTACGAAAAAGGTTTGACATTGGTTCCGCTCCGAATGTATTTCAAAGAAGGTAAAGCCAAAGTATTGCTGGGATTATGCAAAGGTAAACAAGAATTCGATAAACGTGACGCCAAAAAGAAAGCCGAAACCTCAAAAGCATTACGATTATCAATGATGCGTCGGCGCTGAGTTGGCAATTCGTAGCGTAAACCAATAACCAATTTCGCAATATAAATTTTACCGGTAACACAATTAACTATTAACTCTTTAGCAACTTTTTAACTAAATATTATGAAAACAACATTATCTTTGACAACAACATTATTGTTTGTTTTTGGTTCGTTGGTATTAACGAATACCGTATTGATCAATTTGGTGACAAATACGGTTAACGCTGCAGAACAAAAAAAGATGACGCTTTGGGAACAAGATGCCCCAAACGCCTTGGGAACGGAAGAAAAAGATAAACCACGCATAACCGTTTGGTTTCCAGACAAAAGTAATGCGACGGATATGGCGGTTGTTGTTTGTCCTGGCGGTGGTTATGGCGGGTTGGCGTTAGACCACGAAGGAAAACAAATCGGTGAATGGTTTCATTCCTTTGGCGTAACCGCAATTATTTTGGAATACCGACATCGCGGCAAGGGTTATGGTCATCCGAATCCGTTGCTCGATGTTCAGCGTGCGATTCGTACGGTTCGGTTTAACGCCAAAGATTGGGAAATTGATCCGGCAAAAATTGGCGTGATGGGATTCTCTGCCGGTGGACATCTTGCGTCAACTGCCGGAACCCATTTCGAAAATATGGAAAAACCAAACGATGAGATTGACAAAATGAGTTGTCGACCGGATTTTATGATTCTTTGTTATCCGGTTATTTTGTTCGATGTGAAATTTACGCATCGCGGTTCGCAACATAATTTGATTGGCGCGAATGCCCCGAAAGAACTTGTCGAGTATTATTCAAACGAAAAACAAGTTACGGAAAAAACGCCGCCAACATTTATCTTTTTCACGAATGAAGACAAGACGGTTCCGGCGGAAAACGGAATTGAGTTTTATCTTGCTCTTCGCAAATACAAAATTCCTGCCGAGTTGCACATCTATCAAAAAGGAGCACACGGACAAGGATTGGCGAAAAAACAAACCGGCAACGAAATGTGGACAGAACTCTGTAAAGCATGGCTCATCAATAACGGATTCTTGAAAAAATAAATGAAATTTGTAACATTGTATCAATATGTTGATTTTCTACGGAGTCAACAAGGACATACCGAACAACATACCAAACTTTCAATGATTTCAATATTACAAAATTCATCAACTTACCGATTATGGTCTAGCATGATATTGCGAACAATTAGTTTGATTATTGTTTTTTTTATATTGGCAAATTCCAACGCTCAGGAAATGCCGTTAAATCTCGACGGTCTTGATACAATTACCCAAAATACTCAAAATGCTCAAGACACTCAAAATATTCAAGACTCTCAAAATAAGGAAGCGATTTCTGGTCAAGTTACCGCAACTGATTCGACTCCGATAACGGTACAACAATCCAATTCGGTTGTTTCGTCGGAAAATCCAACCTTGTCGGAGACTTCGTCGCCAACAAATTCGTCGCGGAAACGTCAAAATTCGTTTTGGAATTTGATTGTTGCCAGTGGTTTGATTGGATACACAATTATTTTGTTATCGTTATTAGCGGTTGCTCTGATTATTGAATACGCCTTGACGATTCGTTCCAAAATTTTAATGCCGCCCGGTTTTGCCGACGAAGTGTTGCAACTTCTTTCGCAAGGGCAATGGGCAGCTTCGGTACAAAAATGTCAAGCGGATCCGAGTCCTCTTGCTCAGATTCTTCATGCGGGCATGAAAGAATACGAATTTGGTTGGGATGCAATTGAGAAAGCCGCCGAAGAAGCCACCACCGAACAAGCATCGCGTTTGTATCGAAAAATCGAATATCTGAACGTTATTGGCAATATTGCGCCAATGCTTGGATTGCTTGGAACGGTTGTTGGAATGGTAACCGCTTTTCAACAACTTGCGGAATCCGAAGGTTACGCCCGAGCGGCAGACCTTGCCGGTGGAATTTATCTTGCGTTGGTGACAACAGTTGAAGGATTACTTGTCGCAATTCCGTGTTTGACGTTGTATTCGTTTTTCGGCAACAGAATTGCGGCGCTAATCTCCGAAACAGTTTTCGTCGCAGAACAAGTATTGTCTCCGATCAAAAAAAGTGTTGCCAGAAAAAAACAAAAATAAATGATTACGTTATTGATTGGTCATGCGATATGGTTACAAAACGTTCCTTTTTCTCGGAATTGTCATTTTGTTGATTCTTGGCTGGTATTTGCCGTCGGTAACAGCTTATCCGATGACCGTATCGCCGTTGCTTGTGTCAACTCAATTAACAATTTTGCCGTTACTGATTTCACTGTTTCTTGTGTTTTTGTGTTTTAAGAAACATCGGATACTTTGTCAAATCATTTGCCCGCTTGGTTTCTGTTTTCGTACGGTTGGTCTAATACGAAAAAAAATAACCGGCAACAACCGAACACCATTTTCCGCAACAATTCCGAGAATTGGTATTTTTCTTGCTCTTTTTAGTGGTTTGGGTTCTTTTATTGGTGTGGTTGGTTTTCTCTGGCTTGACCCGTTTGTTTTGTTTAGTTCACTGTTTCGCGGTTTATCGCCTCTTCTTCCTATTTTTGTTGCTTTATTAATTTTTTCTTGGTTTTCGCCTTCGTTTTGGTGTGTTCATTTTTGTCCGCTTGGCGGAGTACAAGATTTATTGTACATTCCTCGTGTTGTTTTTCGTTACCGTTTGAATATTCATTCGTTTGAGCGTCGCCGTTTTTTGCGGTTTAGTTTGGGCTTGTTCTTTTCGGCGATCCTATTTGAACTGAGTCGCCGTTTGACTCAAAAAACTGCTTCATTCTTTCCGATTCGTCCTCCCGGAGCGGTTTGTGAACAGTTATTTCTGGCACGTTGTACACGTTGCGGCGCCTGCGTGCAAGCCTGTCCGACAACTCTTTTGCGAACACAATATTTTGAAACGTCAATTCTTGAATATGGTACACCGTATGCCGTGTTCGATCCGGCGTGGTGCAACAACAATTGCACGCGATGTAGTTGGGCTTGTCCGAGTGGCGCGCTTCAAAAAATATTACCCGACAACAAAAAGAATTTTAAACTTGGTCTTGCCGTGTTGACGTTGGAACATTGCCGACTTTACGATGACAAGGAATGTAGTATTTGCGGACGAGAATGTCCATTTGAAGCAATTACGTTTGAATGGTCGGAAACAGAATATCGCAGAATACCGGTTATCGATACGGAAAAATGTACCGGTTGCGGACGTTGTGTTGTGTCCTGTCCCGTTGACAATAACGACACAAAACCGCTTCGTATTTTATCTTTCAATAAATGTAGTTGATTTTGTTGCGCGAAATTTAAACACGAATGACACGAAAAAAATTTTTCAAACGTTTGTGAGATGATTGTTAAAACGGAGGGTTTTGTTTTTTTGTTTCAAACGGTGTTTGGTGTTTCGGTTTTTCTAACAACAACTTTGTAACCAATCACTTCGACAACTTGAACCGTTTCGCCTTTTTCAATCAATTCGCCGTCTGAAACGATATTGATTGGTTTACCGCCAATGATTGCTTTTCCGGCAGGAACTAACGGTGTTATCGTAACTCCTGTTTGTCCTAGAAGTTGTTCGTAATGAACCAGTTTTTCCGTTTCCTGAATTAAAGCGGTATCCTTTGGTTTGTTGGCGTTATGCACGGTACGAATCAAGATATAACTGAGTATTAAAATTCCTGTTCCTGAAATTGCCAGAATTAAAAGAGAATTTCGTAACTGATTAAATTGATACGAATTTTGCGGAATAATAAATGTTTGACTTGCCAGAACCAACGAAACAATAATTGCTATCGCTCCGCCGATTCCGAAAATTCCAACTCCGGGAAGGACAAATATTTCCAACAAAATACAAACAACTCCCGCCAAAAATAAAGAGACCTCCAACCAACCCGCCGTCCCGCCAAGAAAATGAAGCCAAAAAAACAGAACAATCCCAACCGCCGCAATAAAAGAACCAATCCCAATACCCGGTGTTTGCGTTTCGATTGATACCGCGAGAAAAACAATCATCAAAATAATCATCGACATGCCGGGCGACGAAAGAGATTGAACCAATTGATCCGCCCAAGTCGGCTCCACCAACAACAATTCGTCTTCAAGTCCGTACAAAAATTTTAACTCCGCAAAATCTTTTGCTGACCGATCAACAAAATATTGTTCTCCTTTTCCTTCAATAATTTGCAACAATTTTCCTTTTTCTTTAACGATTTCTTCTTTTTTCCAGAGTTCGGCATCCGGCAACTGTTTGAGTTCCTCGTCACAAAAATAGTCGGTCAACCGTCCGGAACGTGTTGCTTTGAACACTTCAATGTTTGGATCGACAAAACCTACCGGTAATGACCAAGAACGGATTGTTTCTTGAGACAAAAATTCGCGAATCGTCTGTCGTGCATCGGCAATTTGTGATTCGGAAAAAACAACGGCTCCGTCGCCGCCTAATATTGCGTTGGTTCCAAGAACAATTTCATCGCAGGCTAACGCAATAATCGCGGCATCTGATCGGGCTTGATACGGAATATACGCTACTGTTCGCACTTTTGCCGAATCAATATTGCGAGCAAGATACGACGCCATGTTCAGACTTGCTTCGATGTTGCCGCCGGGCGAATCAATATACAAACAAAGAAAATCAACTTTGACCGTTCCGGTTTTTCGTTGGTTAATTGTTACGGGCGTCGGCTCCAACGCTTTTTGAATACTCCGAATCGCTGAACCAACACGGTCATTGTTCATCAATCCCACTAAATCAATGCGAACCGCATGACCTTGCTCACTGGGAATCGGTGCGTTTTTAATCGCATCCGGTCGAAATCCAAGTCCTCGCGCCAAAGCAACACGATCGTTGGCAATCAAATTGATCAACCCGAATTTTCGTGCCGTATCTGCTGTAAAAAGTCCCGGAGCGCCGGAGGCAATCAATGTTGACGGTTCGGCAACAAATGTTTCTGTTCGACGAATTTCCTCAATTTCCAGCGGCGAAACCAAACGCATTCCTTTTTCCGTTTCAACTTGAAGTAATTCCATTTTCGTATCAAGTAATTTGTCAATTACCGCCGGAGGAAAAGCGTGTTGATGTTTCGATATTTCGTGATAAGCCTGCCGTTGTGTCTCCGAAATATTTGTTTCGTCAATTCCTGCTTCGCCGATTTCAGCGGATTCCGCCGCGATACGTTCACGGCAGGCTAACGCCACAAGCAACACATGCCCCTGAACCGATTGAGGGAAATACGCAACTGTTCGGATTCCGTGAAATTTCTCGCTAACAAGAAGATCGGCTAATTCGTAACACGCCCCAAACGAACTACCGCGTCCAAATTCCTCTTGATCCGAATCAACCTTGAAACGAAGAATAATCGTTGGAATTGTTGTCGGTTCGGTGTTATTTGTAACCGATTGTTCGTCAACCGATTCCGTTTTTGTACGACGCGACTTTTGAATTTCCAAAACGGTTCGCTCCAATGACCGCGCAACAGCATGAGACGCCTGACCCGTAATCGGAAGCGAAATGTCCAACAAAAAACATTCCGCAAAAGTACAAACCGTTAAAACCGGAAACAATAAAATCAATAGAATTACAGTAATTCGCATCTTTTCTGTTCTCAAAAAGATTGGCGTTCCCCCAAAAAAAGAAACAATATTATTGTTGTTGCTAATATTATTCCGTTTGTTTGGATTTGTTTTTTTGTTTGGAAGTTGTTTCCTTTTTTTGCCACTGTTTTTCTGATGCGAGAAATCCATTCGTTTGCCTGATTTTTTGTACTTGATCAGATGTTAGCAACGCATCAAGTTGTTGATCACATTCCTGTTCCAAAAGTGCGATACGAATTTTCAACAATTCGATCAATTCGGCATAATTTTTTTGAATAGCGTACATCTCGCTTTTCTGCTTTTCGGTCACAATATTTCGATAACCGTTTGGAAGGCGTCCGGACAATTTTTTCTCGATTGTCAAACCTTTGGCGATGGGACGTTCTAATTCGGCTTTTTCGAGCTGAAAACGTTCGCCTGCGGGTGTTTTTGGTGTTGCTGTTCCCTGAGCCGCAACCGTGAGCGAAAAGAAAAATAAAAAGAAAATAAACGAAATCTTCAATACGCAAATCTTTTTCATAGTAATTTTCCTAGTAATCATTGTGTGAGTCGATGTTAAAGAGTTGAAAATTTAATGCATCGACAATTCGACGGCAGCGTCAAAAGCGATGAAACAAACGATATTGTACCTTTTCTGAAAACTTCTGTCTGAAAACTTCTGTCTGAAAATTTCTATCTGAAAAATTCTGAAAGACATGTTCCAGAAACACATTGTCCCGAAAATTCAAATCGCCGTCAATCAGGGGCAATAAAAAAGGAAAATTTCAAAAAAATAAAACAAGAAATCCAATTATGAGAGATGCCTTCGCGTCATATTCCTAATGTTCTTATTGACAAATACTATCAAGAGTAGTACAATCGTGGGTAGTATTTATTTGACGAAATCGGGAAAGGAATTTTTATGACTGAATTGGAACTCAATCAGCTTGGCGTTCAGCAACGCCGCGTTATGGATATTGTTTGGGAATACGGCAGCGTAACCGTACAAGAAGTTTTAGAAATCTTGAATGACGGCACCACATCACCATTGGCCTACACAACCGTATTGGCGACAATGCAAAAACTCGAAAAAAACGGTTGGCTCACTCACGTTTGCGACGAACAATACGGACGCGCTTACCGCTATCAAGCAATTCATTCGCGGAATAAAGCCATCGGTGATTCGCTCAAATCATTCGCCAAAACATTTCTCGGTGGTAATAAAACACTTTTGTTCCAGCATTTTGTCAACGATACCGAACTTAGCGAAAAAGAACTCGACGAAATTCGCAAAATAATTGCAAAAAGGAAAAAACAATGATCTATTGGATTGATTTATGTTTTTGGTTCGCAGTGGGACAAGCGACAGCGGCTCTTATGTTGGCGTTGATTGTTGCACAATTGTATCGCCGAACACCGGAACGATCACATTTTTTACTGATTTGCGGTATTGTTCTATCAACAACAATTCCGATCTTGTCCGCTTTTATTGCAGCCTACAATTATGGTTGGATTGCCCCAAATCAGTTATCAACTCTATTGCGTTTATTTTTTGTGCCGTTTTTTGCGCAAACAGGAATACTTCGTGTTTTGTTCCTTATCGGAACAGTTTGTTTTGTATTGTTGTTTATTTACGGCATTTTTGCGTCACGCCAACTCATATTTCGCGCAAAACCATTGCCCGACCGCGAATTACACGAAGCGTTGTTGAAAAATGCTGCTGTTTTGCAAAATATGTCGTTACCGATTTTGTTTACATCAGACGATGTGAAAACTCCAACCGTTTGGTGTTGGGGACTTCATCCAGCCATACTTTTGCCGGAACAGTTTCTTTCATGCCTCACTGCAAAAGAACATGACGCCATTTTTCTGCACGAATTAGCACACATTGCTCGCCGTGATCATTTGACCGCTTTTATCGCAACAATTTGTGGGATTTTCCTGTTTTGGCATCCGCTTTATTGGATTGCGTTACGCCAAAGTAATTTGTTGGCAGATGAAGCGTGTGATTTGTTGGTATTGTCGTGTGGTTCTATTTCGCCGGATCAATATATGGAAACGTTACTTCGGTTTGTCGCCGGAGAAACATATCAACCCCCTATTTTTCAATTTCTTTCACGAAAGGATAGAATTATGAAACGTATTAACACTATTCTTGATTTTTCGGAAGGAAACGCCCATCACTCTGTTACCGGACGTTTTTTCTGGAAATCCACCGTTTTGACCGCTTCACTGCTGTTGGCAGTAACACTCGCGTTTTGTCAAGAACGCCAAACGCCGGAAATACCGAAAAAAAATGTTTCTGAAAACAATGTTCCGAAAAACAATGTTGCCGAAAACAGCGTTTCCGAAAA
>JAIRTV010000465.1 GCA_031254675.1 Planctomycetaceae bacterium
AACGTTTACCGTGAACAAACGGTAAAAACACGTTTCGCAAACGAATTAGTTTCAGAGTTTATAGCAGAATCAAAAAATTGTCAATCGGAAAATTATCTTTTTTGATAGATTTTTGAAAAATTTTCTTAGCGTTCACAAAGCGGTTGTGAATTGAGATCAATCAATAGGCAACGCAAACAAATGATCTTTGGCGAACCATTGCCAATTTTAATTTTCCATATCTTTTTCAAGAGTGGCGATGAGCGGACCGGTTGACTCGACCATCAACGGATCAGGACCAAACGACAAAATTTGATCACGCTTTATTTCCGCTCGATCCAACGAAGAAGTAAAAACAATCGCTCTTCCACGCGAATCAACTTCTCTCGCCAACTGCCAACCACGTTCCGGCGGATAACCAAAAAGAATTTGAAGCATACGAACCACATATTCAAACGTATGAACGTCGTCGTTCCACAGAATCACATGATATTTGGGTTCACGTTTGGGTTTATTTTTACGTTTCGTGTTGGGACGAACCATAACCGCAGTAGTCGCTTGGTCTGTCTCCGAAAAATTAAAGCCTGTCATAATAACGAAAGTTTAACCCCGAATTGGTTCTTTTGATTTGTGAATAATTCCCGACGGATGTTTTAGGCGATACATAATTTCTAAAAGTAAACGATCTTCCAATGCCGCATCCCGTTCCACAATAAACCAATTCCCCGAACTCGCATCAATATCAATTTGTTTCGCAAAGGAATCCATTTCATCTTCAAACCGCAAATTCGCAGAAGATGAGGATTGTAGCGGATTTTTGTTGTCTTCCAATTCTTTGTAAACTTTCACATCAATCAAATATCCGTTTACTTCGGGAATCACGTGAACTTCGGCACGTCGCCGAATCGTTTGGAGCGTACTGTCAATGCGTTCACCAATTCCCACAGAATCCGCATGCCATAATTCCACCAGAGACGCTCCAATTTTAGGTTTTGTGTCAAGCCTGCCTTCGGTTAAAACATTGCCGTAAAGCCGAATCGGCATCCGACGCTCAATTTCAAAATGCGAATCAACAACATCAACCAAAACCGCCCAAAGGAAATTGTGATCATATCCCTCAACAAAAATCGGATTATTTGATTTGGGCGCATTCAATTGCCAAGAAAATTCCCGCGCTCCGAAAGATCGATACGACGACGAACAACCACCAATAAAAAACAGCATAATAAACGAAAAAACAGTAATCGTCCAGAATGTCTGTTGATAAAATCGGATGATTAGCGGCATTGAAAACCCTTTTCTAGAATAGAATATATCGCCTCTTTTTTTCGCGGCACCAAAATCAACAAATCAGAAAACTTCTTAACGTAGTTTCCCAAAAAACCGGTTCTAATGCAAGAGATATTTTGCGATTATTTACCAATAATTCACCAATAATTTACTAATAATTCCCAACCCGCATAAAGTTGCGGTTAAAGTTGTAGTTAAAATAGGTAAAATTTCGAGCGATTTCGGTATTTTGTGTGATCGTGGCTTACCTAAACTAACACCGCTCCATGTTCAAGAAATCAGACGTGAGGAAAAGCCGCGGTGTTGGTAGAAAACGAAAATGAAGGGGTTCTTGTGTTGGCAGATAAAATAGTGTAAAAAGAAAAACCGTTTGCCAACAAGCGAATTTGTTCAAAATAACGAATAAGGTTGTTTGGAAACGGTTCGTTGAGTTTTGAGAAATTCACAGGATGCGGTTACGGTTTGGCGGTTACGGTTGAACCGATTCGGAGCCGGAAGAATTTCTAGAATGATCATCTTTCACTTAACCCCTATCAAAAACAATGTTACGTTTTATTTTCATTTTCCCGACAATTGTGTTTTTTGTTATTTCGTCCGCTGCCTGCCAAGAGGAAAACAAGAAAATCCCAACATTCGACGATGCAACAACGATTGAACAAATTGAAACGCAAATCAATAGTTTGTCTCTGCAACTTCGTGAAGACGTTAAAGATGTTGAGTCGTACAAAAAATCCCTCCAAATAATGGGCAAAACAAATATCGCCGCCGGAGAAAAAATTCTTAAAATAGCGAAAACGGATGAAGAACAAGAAACAGGATACACACGAACAGTGGACGGTTTGATCATGTTGATCCACACGGAGCAGCCAACCGCAAAGAACAAAAAAACAGAATCGCAGGAAAAATTGAATACATTACTCGGAGAACTTGAAAAACAAGGAAAATATCTTCTTCTTGTGAATGGAGGTCGTTTTCAGGAATTTATTCAGGGGTTGGAGCAACTTTATGAAGAGTTGACGCTGGAAAAATTTGAACAACTCAAAAAAGATGTTCGGCAATGGGTCAACAAACAACCAATCCCGTTTGAACCAATGATGCCGCTAATGATTGCCGTCCAGTTTGCGGAATCGGAAAAATTGTCAAAAATCGATTCCGAATTAGCCGTCAAAACAATTCAGGAATTGATGACGTTTGTCAATTCCTCGGAGTGTACGATTTCCGGCGAGAAGAAAAAAGAAATTCTGGAACAGTTTGAGGGTTACTCACGACGTTGTCGGGGAACGGATTTGAAATTGTACGGAAAAACATTGGACAATCAAGATTTCAACTGGGAAACATTACGAGGAAAATACGTTTTGGTTAAATTCACTGCGTCTTGGTGCGGTCCATGCAAAAGCGAAATTCCCGGAATGCTCAAAGCTTACGAACAATATCACGACAAAGGATTCGAAATTGTTTCGGTGTACGTTTGGGATAAACTCGCCGACACTAAACATGCTGTTGAAACGGAAAAATTGCCTTGGTTAATTATTTCCGAAGAGTTGACCGAAAAAGCAAGCAAACCGCCGCAAGGTCAAACGTACGGTATTCAAAGTGTTCCGACAATGTTGCTGGTGGACAAAGACGGCAAAATTATCGACACAGAAATTCGCGGTACACAACTCTTGTCTCGACTCGCTGAAGTGTTCAGTAAAAAGTAATTTGCAATGGAAATTCGAGAACAATTATTGTCTCCCAAAAATTGTTTCCCCAAAATAATTCCGAAATGATTGGAAAATTTTTTACGATTTGAGTTAACGACTTACACGAAAGGTCAATTTGATGAAACGAATTGCGTTGTTTATTTGTATCAATATTTTTCTAATGACTGTTGCTGTTTTGGCAACAACGACGTTCGCAACAGAAATTGTTGTTCCGGCTTTTAGCGATTGGACGCTTGCCGGTAACGGAAAACGAGTTGATCCCAACATTCTGGAAGTTACCGGCGACGGTAAAAGTTCCGGCGCATGGCAAACGAAACCGCTGAAACTTCAACCTGGTCAATTTTATCGTTACTCTGTTTCTTTACAGGGAACGGACACTTCCGGTGGTTGTTTGCCTTGTGGTTTTGCCGGTTTTCACCGTGATTATTCCGCACAAAAAGATCAATGGGTTGACGAATCGTTTAGTTTTCGACTTCAGGATCATGTTTCGGAATTACCGCTCCGCATGGGACAATGGGAATCGAAAGGAACGTTTCAATTTCGTAACATCAAACTCGAAACCGTTATTCCGGTGTTGAAAGAATTTAATTTTCCGTTCGGAAAAATAAAACTCGGCGACGGAGAAACAATTCTAAACGGAATTTATCGTTTCGATGGCGGATTTTATGGACAAAATACCAATATTCATCAGCCGCTTCATTATTCCAACACAAATTTCAATTCTAATCGTTGGTGTTTTAGCAATGGTCATTCGGTTCTTTATCGGTTTTCGTTACCGGTTCTGTTTGACGCGGCAAATGTTCAACTCCATGTTTGTTATTACGCCGGTGGTGAAGGTGTTGTCGAAGCCAGTAAGGACGGCGAAACTCGTTGGACGGAACTTGGTCGGCTCGATAAAATCGGAGTACGTGAATTTATCGTTCCACCAATGGCATTTCCGCTCGAAACGTTGTATCTGCGGATTCGCGGTCTCGAAAAAAGCAATTTTCAAGTCGATTCCATCTCCTTTGAAGCACCGCTTGCTCAAAACAATTTGTTAGACGTACAAAAAATAAATATTGCCGGCGAAACATTTTTAGCAACATCAATTGATGAAAATTCCGAAACAAATTCCGAACAAATTGACGAAATTGTTATAACAACCGACAATAAAATTCGTGTCGGAAAAGAATTATTTCCGCTTGAAATGGCTGCTACGCCGGAAGCAATCGAACAAAAATTCCGTGTTGGCAATCGGCATTACATATTGAAAACAGTGAAAACCCATCCGTTACAACGAAGCGATTACGGTTACGCGATTTCTGTTTCGGAACAGTCGGGTTCCGACAACACCGGTTCAATTGTTACAGATTCTAAAAGGGCGGATCTTTGGTGGTGCGAAGCCGATTGGAAAATTTCACGCGACCGGATTTCGCCGGATAAAACAACCGCAAAACCAATACGAATTTTCGCAGCGAAAAACGATGTTGAAGGTTTTCAGGTTGTTGTTCGGGCAAATGGTCAACCGATTACCGGATTGACGGGAACGCTAACAGAATTAAAAAACAAAAACGGTACAACAATTCCAAAAGACAATGTTGAACTTTTGTACGCTTATTATCATTTTGTTCATTCAAAAACGGATTCGACCGGCAAAAATGATTTTTGGCCTGATGCTCTTCCACCGTTGGACAAACCGATCAATATTGAAACGGGTCAAAATCAACCGATTTGGGTGAATGTTAAAATTCCGTCTGAAATTGTTTCCGGCGATTATACCGGTTCATTCCGTCTTCAATCCGCCGACGGAACATTTCAGGTTGAAATTCCGTACACGGTAACAGTTTGGAATTTTTTGTTACCGCAAGAAAATCATCTTGAAACGGCTTATGGTTTTAATCCGTGGCAGGTGGCGCGGTATCACAACGCCAAAACCGATGAAGATCGGCGACGTGTTATCGAAATGTATTTGCAATGTTTTTCGGATCATCGTATCAGTATTTATGCGCCGACTCCGTTTGATCACATTGGTATCAAATGGTTGCCGAAAGAAAATCCGCCGCGTTGTGAACTTGATTTTACGCGGTTTGATGCGGAGATGAGTCGTGTGCTTGACAAATTTCATTTCACGAATTTTCAAATCGGTGTTCATGGTCTTGGCAGCGGAACATTCCATGATCGGGTGTTGCCGTCAATTGAAGGTTTCGGCGAAGACACGCCGGAATATAAAGCAATGCTTTCCGATTATCTCGGAAAGTTACAAAAACATCTTGAAGAAAAAGGTTGGATCAATAAGGCGTACGTTTATTGGTTTGACGAACCGGCACCGAAGGATTACGAATTTGTTGCCAATGGTTTTGCGAAGCTCGAAAAATACGCACCGAAACTTCGCCGAATGATTACCGAACAACCAACCGATGGATTTCTTGAAACATTGAAAAAAGCAGGAACGTCTATTACGATTTGGTGTCCGTGTAGTCCGGCGCATCACACGTTCAAGTCGGGAATTGCCGAAAAACTCATGGAAAACGGCGCACGGTTTTGGTGGTATGTTTGTACTGGTCCAAAGGCTCCTCATTGTACACTTTTTATTGATCATCCGGCAACAGAATTGCGGGTGTGGCATTGGCAAACGTGGCAACGGAATATTGTTGGTACATTGGTTTGGGAGTCAACTTACTGGCATAGCGGTGCGGCATTTCCGAACAGTTTTCAAAATCCTTATCTTGATCCGATGAGTTATGTTAGCGGCTATTCGACGCCGCCTGGCACCAAGCGAAAATGGGGCAATGGCGATGGACGTTTCATTTATCCGCCGCTTTCCGCCGCTGTACCGAATTTGAATAACGGACAACCCAATTTCGAAAAACCCGTTTCAAGTATTCGTTGGGAAATGATTCGTGAAGGAGTTGAGGATTACGAGATGTTTTATTTGTTACGTAATTTGTTAAAACAAAACGGCAATAAACTTTCCGCAGCAGAACGTCAAACGGCAGAGGAATTACTGATTGTTCCTGAATCGGTTACGAAATCAATGTCCGAATTTACAATTGATCCGCGTCCGTTACTGAAACGCCGTACCGAAATTGCTGAAATGATCGAAAAACTCAATTCACATTGAAATTTTCATTTGAAACATTCAAAAAATGTAAGCGTTCACGATAATTTTCTCTATTGCGTGTTTTTTTCGTGATTTGTCTAATCCGGTTATGACAATTTTACTTGAAAGTATTGAATCGAAGGTATTACGATTGGAGCGAGAAAACGCTGAACTGAGGCGTATTATTTCCGAGCAAGCACGTCGTATTGCGGAGCTTCTCTCGGAAATAGAATCTCTCAAGAAGAATTCACGCAATTCATCTAAGCTACCTTCTTCTGATATTGTCAAAGCCATGTTCAAGACAATACATCGCCAAAAGGGATTGCCGGAGTCGCAATGGAAGCAACGAATGTTCCAGCATCATGCGAAGCTGATGAAGCCATCAGTATTCGAGGGCAATGATCACAACTGCTTACGTATCATGAAACGTTTTCGGGATTGGTGTGACGATTATTTTCGGTCTATTGAGACGGACATCCCACCAACAAATAATTTAGCGGAACAAAAAATACGCCGAATTGTGTTGAATAGACATGTCACTCAGGGAACAAGAAGCGAAAAAGTATTGGGTTATTTTTGGAGTTCTTTGCGAAACCGCTCCAACACCCGCCGGAAAATAACCGATTCCGGCGCCATACGAACAACATTTTCCTCAATTTCAATGGCTTTGTCGTATTTTTTGCCGAGCCAATAGACATGGGCGAGCGTGTCTTGCCAACTACAATCTTCCGGCTCAACCTTGGTCGCCGCTTCAATCAACGCCAACGCCAAACGATAATCTCCATTCGTACCGGCAAGAAGCCACGCCGCTTCGTTGCAGGCTTTGGCAACAAACCACGGTCGGCGTTCCGACTCAACCGCTTGTTGGTGAAGATTCCGCTCAATTTGTGATAAGGCTCGATCAATCTTCAATTGCAAATCCTCACGGAATTTCGGGTCAGAACCCAAAAAGCGATGACCCAAAATCAAAAAATCTATTTCATAAAAATCATTGTCCAAACCTTGCCGAACCAATTCCGCCACCCTCGCCCATTCCTCCCGCTCCGCCGCAACCTCCCCAGAACAACGCAACTTCTCCGATTGATAACGAACCGAAATCTGTCGCCCATTATTGAATAACTTTGAATACTCGGCACTGTTAACCAATTCAAGGATTTTATCAAAATATCGGATCGCTTCAGCATAATCACACAACAGAATCAATGTTTCCGCTGCATACGAATTGGCATCAATTTTTAGCAAAAGGTTGTCGCTTTCTTCGCAAACCAGTTGGAAATGCTGCAACGCCCAGTTGAGACGAAAACGTTGCTTCAAAATACGCCCAACCGCAAAATGATCATAGAACGGTTGTTTGACATCTTCGTCGCCAATCGCATGGAGCGGATGATCATTGCCCAACAACTCCGTACGAATCGCCAACGCCGCACGAACACTTCGTTGACATTCCGCCGCCAAACCCACCATATCCTGCAACTCCGCTAACGCATAGAACAGAAGAATATCATTCATATTGCCGGACTGAAACGCATTGTTTTCCGGTTGCGATTGAAATTCCGCCACCCGATCCGTCAACCGAAGAACCCGTTGTCGAATCGAATCACTCACGTTCAGAGAAACCGGATAATTCACCGGAATTTTTGTTGTTCGAGCAACATGTTGAGCGTTCTTTTCGGCAACCTCCTTGAGTTCGTCCAACTCACAACGAAGCCGCGAAAACTCCAAAACCAATTGCAATAAAAAATCATCACCGGAATCAGAAAGCGTTTCCCGAATCGTACGAAACCATTTGCGTTGTCCCGAAGGCGAAGACGGCGGAAACACCATCAAACATTTCGCCGCCTCCGCACGAAGCGCGTGTTCCGCGTCAAACCGAATAATCCGGCAAAGTGTCGGCAAACCTTCCCCATTGGGAGCGTCGTAAAACGGTCGCGCAAGAATCCACAAAATACCCGCCTTGTCCTTAATCTCCGTGTTAAAAGCATATTGAGCAATCCAAAAATAAAGCGATTTGTCCTCCAACACCAAAAAAAGATTCTCAAATTGAGCAAGAAGACGTTCCGCACGACGAACAATTTCAATATCGTTGTCATTTTTGGCACGCTGAAGTTCCGAAAACGCCCCAACACCCATACGAAGTAATTGCGCCTCCGCTCGTTGACGAACAACATAATTGGCATCACCAAGTTTCCGAATCAATTGCCGAACTGTGTCATTCGCAGCGTTATTGGTCGGCGTGTCGTTCGAGATTGCAGTTTCTTCGCCGAAAACAACAACAGCCGCCAAGAACAGAAACAGAATACCAAACACCGGAAAAAAATAGAACAATCGGAACATAAATAGACTTTATTTGCCTTTCACAGTTTTAAACGGAATCAGAAAAAAAATATTTCAACGATTCGGAGTTGGCGTTGCAAGCGAATAACATGACAATTCTTGCGGTCAAAACATCACCCATCTTGTGGTGGGCAACCTTTCGCCGAAAGGTTGCATTGCCGCAAGGCAATTCTGACCCTTGTATGTTTATATTGTTTGAGTATTTTTATTGAATTTTGCCGCTTAAGCGGCAAAATTCAATAAAAATAAGTTAAAATGTAACCTATAATATAAACGGTCGTGGGACTACGATAGCCCCTTGTTCCGAA
>JAIRTV010000490.1 GCA_031254675.1 Planctomycetaceae bacterium
GTAGAGTAATATCAGGGTGGTTGATGGGACTCGAACCCACAACGCCTGGAACCACAATCCAGTGCTCTACCGATTGAACTACAACCACCATCAAACATAACGGCAAAATTTTACCACACTTAAAATGACGGTCAAGGGAGAGATAATAATAGCGAATAGTGAATAGTGAATAGTGAATAGTTCGCAAGCGGAATTATTGCTATTTTGGCAATAATTCCGCTTGCGGCATTTCAACTATTCACTATTCACTAATAACTATTCACTCTCAACTAAAATTCCCCCTCTCTCTTGGAAAGAAGAATGATTTTGCTAAAATAAGAATTTCCTCAATCAAATCATCTTTTTATCCATAACGTAGCAAAGGAGTCTCATTGTGATAGTTGCCGCCTCCACTTCGTGTATCACAAACATGTCGTTGCAAGATATTTTGGATCGCCTTGCCGACCTGGAATACACCAACGTGGAATTGGTGATCGGTGAACAACAGCCAATTCCACTCGCCGAATCAATCAGTCAATATGATTCCATCATTCACGTTTGCCGCACCTCCCGACGGATTACACCCGTCGCCATCTATTTCGATCCCGAACCAAATCACCCCAATTATCTCCCACTCTTCGCCACCGCCTGCCAACTCGCAAAAGCTATCAAAATTGTCGTTATGACCGTCCGCTCCGCCATCCCAGGCACCCCCTTCAACGAAGAATACGAACGCCTCAAACAACTCGTCAAAATCGCCATGACCCACGGCGTCGTTGTCGGTCTCCAAACCGAAAACGGAAAAATGTCCGAAATGCCAGATACCATCGAAAGCTTCTGCAAAAGTATCAAAGGTCTCGGCGTCACTCTCGACCCAAGCCACTACATCTACAACCAACCAAAACAAAAAGAATACGACAATCTCCTCAATTATATCTGCCACGTCCGCCTAAGAGATACCACCCAAAACCAATTTCAAGTCCGCATCGGACAAGGTATTCTCGAATTCGGACGACTCGTTATCCAATTGAACAAAGTCGATTATCGACGCACTCTCTGCGTTGATCTCAATCAACTACCAAACGTCGAACAAATGGCAGAATTAAGAAAAATGAGACTACTACTCGAAAGCCTACTGTAACATCTCAACCACCACGTCAATAAAATATAATAACTATAATTCCATCAAAATTTTGACTCAACTTCGCTAAATCTAAACCAATACCCATTGCGAATAACACTTCAAAATTTTCTTAACGGAATTGCCATAACGCGAGGCGGATTAGGTCGCGGAATTTGTTACCGAATAAGATTGCCGCCGGTTCAAAACCGCAATGCATCATACAGTGTTCGCAACGTGGGTCGTTGCCATGACCAATTCGTGACCAATCCGTTTGTTGCAAATATTCGCGGTAAGTCGAATAATGTTTGTCGGTAATCAAATAGCAAGGCGATTTCCAACCCAAAATATTCCGCGTCGGATTCGCCCACGCCGCACAAGGTAAAGATCGTTCACCACACAAAAAATCAGAATAAACAGGCGTCATCGTCAACCGAAATTGATGCGACATTTTTCGTAGCACTCGAAATTTTTCGTGAATTTCATTGCGTGACAGAAAAAAGGATTCATCGCCAACCTGCTCGTAACCATAACCCGGCGCAATCATCATACCATCAATATCAAGATCGTTCAGCAATCGACTCAACTCCACCAGTTCGGCAATTTCTGTTTTTTTGTAAAGCGTGGTGTTGGTGTAAACGTAAAACCCTGCTTTTTTAGCAACAGTTATTCCTTCAACGGCATTGTCAAAAGCGCCTGATTTTTCGACAATCGCATCATGTGTTGTTTTCATTCCGTCGAGATGGATATTCCAGTACAATTGTTTTCGAGTACGACGGTTTTGGCGTGCAAGCTGAACAAAATCGTCAAACCGTTTCGTCAACAGTTGACCATTCGTACACAAATAAATGTGTTTGCCCAACCGTAATATTTGATCGGTAAGTTCCACAATTTCCGAATAAAGAAGCGGTTCGCCGCCGCAAAGACTCACAATCGGCGCACCACATTCCGCAACAGAATTTAGACATTCGTCAAGTGTGAGATGTTGATGCATTGTTTCTGCGTACTCTCGGATTCGACCGCAACCACTGCAATGTAAATTACAAGCATGCAACGGTTCCAGCATCAGAACAAGAGGAAATCGTGACGATCCCAATAATTTTTGTCGCAACATATAACACGTCATGCTGCGTGTCAGTGAAAAGGGAAATCTCATTTGTTTAATTTATTGTAATAACTTAGCGAAGTTTTTGTTTCTGATGAAACGTGTTGCGGCGACTCAAATAAGCCGACAATACCGCATCCAATGGCATTCCAGTACGGAATAAGGCATAATCGCATTGTAATTTCGTACAACCTTGTTTTACTTCATCGAGATAAATGTTTAAGGCGTCGAGATAACCTTGTCGTAACATTCGCGGATCACAACGAATTTGTACGGGCAGCTCCAAACCTTCAAACCGTGTCGGACTGCCCAATGTAAAATCAAGCTCCATATCGTCCATAATATGCAACACCAAAATATCATGACCATAACTCCGCAAATATTGTAATCCGCGAAACAATCCTTCACGTTGTATCAATAAATCGGAGATAAGCACAATAAGCCCGTTTGCCCGAACTGTTTCCGCTACCGCTCGCAACGCTTCTCGAAAATCCGGTTGAGAACCCTTGATATCTTTGAGCAACTCGTTCAACTCAATCAACTCTGAAATTTCGTTTTTTGGTGATTTTGTGTTTTGTTTTTCTGTTTTCTTTATTTCAGTTCTTTTATCCGGTGACAAACGCAACATTCGGTCAACAATTGCCGCGAGTTGCGAACGTTTCATTTTGGACGGCAAAACATGTTGAACTTCTTTATCGAACAGAATACAACCAACAGCGTCTTGTTGTCGGATTGTCAGATAGGCGAGCGACGCGGCAACAGTACAAGCATAATCGTACTTATTCATTGCCTGACTCCCGAACCTCATACTCGGCGACCGATCCAACAATAATGTCATACGCATATTTGTATCGACCTCGTATTGCTTGACATAAAGCCGGTCTTGTTTTGCCCAGACTTTCCAGTCAACACTTCGCGGATCATCGCCAGGAACATATTGACGATGTTGCCGGAACTCGATTGAGTTACCGAAATGCCGTGACTTATGGATGCCACTCAAAAATCCGTCAACAACTTGTTTCGCCCGCAAATCAAGACGTAAAATTCGTTTCAACGTTTCAGGGTGAAAATATTGATTGTCAGACATGGTGGGA
>JAIRTV010000517.1 GCA_031254675.1 Planctomycetaceae bacterium
GGTTCAGTATAAATATTGAAAATATATGCCGATTTTCCGTTGCGCAACAGCAACCCCGGCGCATAACGCCGAATCGACAAGGCACCACCGCCGATTGTTTGGTTTTCCAATTCCGCCAACCAATGGATACATTCGCCGGTCGGAATTGTTTCGGTATAGTATTGCCGGATTCCCGTTTCGATTTCTGTATCAAGTTCCGTAACTCGATCCGGTTGATAATACCGGATAAACCGAAGCCGAAATTTTACCAACGTTTCAATATCCAAAACATTGGCGCAACGATAGTTTATCATGCAACTTTTCGGCGTTCATTATTGATTCGTTTACTACAGGTACGGAGCAACTCTTCAGCATCCTTCAAAAACACAGAGGCTTTTTCAAATGTCCGAATTGCAATACTACTCGATTGAGAAAGATGTTCACAATCAAGATATTCCAACCATTGGTCCAAATTTGAAATAAGTCCTTCCTGTGCTGCTAATTGAAACAAATTATTGGATGAAATCTGTTCAATTTTTGTTGCACCGTATCGGTCAATCAATTGATGAGCGATCATCTGTTGACAAACACGAAATGTCAAACTGAAATTCTGCACCACCGCAGAAATCAGAACGTTTTTAAATTCGATACCAAGTTCCTGAAATTCAGGAGAACGTGAATATCGAATCGCATTGTCCAACGATTGTATGGCGTTCTGAAGTTTATCGGAATTTCGTTTTTTCATTCTTTCCTCCTTGAAAAAATAAACGTAAAAAAATGATGAAACACTAACGAGCCGCCGACCAAACCGGAGGCGATTTTTCATCAGTATCCAGAACTGTTGTCGGCAACACTTCCGGTAATGTTAATTTTGAACTTTTAAGAGAATCGGGAACAGTTTTAGAACCCGGTATTTCCGTTGGAATAATAATTTCCGGCGGCGCAAACGGCGGTGCTTCCTCGTAATCCTCAACCGGCGACGAAGATTTTTGTTTCGAACGAAGCAACGGCTGTTCCGGCAATTTTCGTTCACTCTTCGATTGTTTTGAACCGCGAAGTACATCATTTTCACGCTTCAAATCAACAAGTTGCGTATGGGTTACGTATAACGCATTTTCAAGCCGACGATTTTCTTGTAGCAGTAACGACTGTTCCATTTGATACTGATACTGACTCGTACAACCCAAAAACAACGAAAAAATCAATAGGAAACCTAATAAACGTTTTTTCATATCCTGTACATCCTTGCAGGAAATAAAATTGTTGCAAAAACTATTATTGTGTTATTTTTTCAATAACATGATCGATCAATCCATACTCTTTTGATTCATCAGCGGACATAAACCGATCACGATCTGTATCTTTTTCAATTTTAGCGAGATCATGTCCGGTATGTTTGATAAGAATTTTGTTGAGACGTTCTTTGATATTGGCAAATTCACGGGCGTGAATCATAATTTCTTCGGCGGTGCCTTCCATTCCACCGTGTGGTTGGTGAATCATAATTCGGGCATTCGGTAACGCAAAACGTTTCTCTTTGGTTCCCGCCGTCAACAGCAACGCTCCCATCGAAGCCGCCTGACCAATACAATAGGTGGCAACAGGACAATTAATATATTGCATTGTATCATAAATTGCCAAACCCGCCGTAACACTACCACCAGGCGAATTTATGTACAAATGAACGTCCGCCGTCGGATTGTCCGAGTGCAAAAATAAAAGTTGCGCAACAACCGCATTCGCCACTTCATCGGTAACCTGGGTTCCGAGAAAAATAATTCGGTCTTTCAAAAGCCGACTGTAAATATCCATCGCCCGCTCTTCACGACCACTCTTTTCAATAACATAAGGTATTAAAGGCATTTGTGTAGTAATTAATAAATTGTGAAACGTTTATCATTGACACTAATAACACAACGATAAACAATTGTTGTAAAGTAAAAAGTTTGAAAGTGATTGTATCTAATTAGCCAAATGTTTTACAATAAATGTCGTTTCAAATTCGTCTTTGTTTATTGTGAGAACTTTTTTAAAATAAATTCTCTCAAAACAATCAAGCCCGAAAAGAACATCGGTTAGTTTCGCTTTTCTGGACAGTGATGAATCAATATCATGTCTTCCTTGTGCTGAATCATTGTAAACGAGAATGAATGTCAAATTGTTACGTGTATAATTTATTGTTACTTCCAATTCTTCCGTTAGTAGCAATAAACTCTCAAATATTTTGCCACGAATTTCATGTTTGTTTATCTTTCCGTTTTTAAATTCAATCAAAAAAAATTGTTCATTGACGTAGCACAAAGCATCACAAGATTTTGGAGATTCCGATAAACCGAACTTTTTGACAATATCATCTTTGAACTTATCGAAGTTGACAACAGTAATTTGATTCGTTGTCATACAATAATTATTTTCAGTGTCTCTGGATGTATTTTGGAGCGTATTGCCGAAACGTTGGATCAAATGATTATATGTTTGAACATGATTATTCATAACGTTTTTTCTCCAATTTCCGAAACGGTGCTGCTAAAAGCCGATAAACATCATCAATGTTTTTTGTAACATCACGAGCAGAGCAGTAATCTCCTTCATTTGTTGTCAAATAATAATTGCAACGATCATTTATATTATGTTCTTCGGAATATACTTCTATTGCGTTCAGAAAATAAGGACTATGTGTTGCGAGCAATATTGTTATATTGAGTTCTTTTTGCAACAAAACTAACAACTTGGCAAATTCTAATTGCCATTCAGGATGCAAATGGATTTCAGGTTCATCAAAAATCAAAATATCACGTTCTTTGAGTTCACCGTTTTCCAAAAATCGCTTAATGATTAAAAACATTTTCATACCAGCCGAAACATTCTTAAATGCAAGCGGTTTCTCTAAACCACATTCCTGATACCCTAAACCAATTTCTGTTTTCTTAAATTCCCCACACACAACTTCATTGAGAAACGAAACAACTTCTTTTGATTTTCGTCTTGCAATTTCAGTTTCGATAATATTGTTTTCTTCTCCTGTTTCACAAAATTTTTGCAATAATTCACGTTGATGACTATACTTTGAGTAATAATGTTCACGCTGATTAACGATGTCGATAAGGAAAGGCGTGTCAATATAAAACGCTTTATTTATAATACCAATATTATCGAAGTAATCCACACATTCATTGCCATAAATTTTTGTTTCAAGTTTATTGCCTTTAATCGTTAATGTAATCAAAACATTTTGATCAGGTCGATTGACATGCGTTATCTGTTCATCAAATGCGGTACACAGATAACGTGTTACGATGTTTTGCTGAATTTGTTTATCCTTTATCTCAATAGCGGATTTTATTTTTTCGCACAATATTTCTGCCGAATTATTACCCCTATCCGATGGAATAATGATTTGTTGTGCGATATTGTCTTGAATGATATGTTTTATTTTTTGTGGCGAATCAATATTAATCAGAATATCGTTTACTATTTTATCTATCACAACAGAGCGAAAAATTTTTCGTGATGTAAAGTCATGTATAATTTTCTCAATGTTGTCTTTCCGTTCTTTTTGTATTTTTTGGGTGGTATCAAAGAATGCGCTAAAAATACTGAACAAGGCTTTTCCGAATGTACTTTTACCGGTGTTGTTATTACCAGCCAAAACAGTAATACCCCGCATCTCAATTTGGGTATTCCTGACTTTACCGATATTATCTATTTCAAAAAACATATTAGTTGCAATTTCTATGTTCGAACAGTTACACAATCTCTTGTTAATTTTTTTAAACTCATCACATTTTTTATAAATCTATTCGCGGCGTATGAATGAGGCGTCAAGTTAGGCGGATTCTTCTTGTTCTATGGAATTCTTTTTAAGAACATCATCCACAACACCGTATGCTTTTGCTTCTTCGGCATTGAGATAAAAGTCACGGTC
>JAIRTV010000428.1 GCA_031254675.1 Planctomycetaceae bacterium
ACAAGAAGAAATTTCGGCAACTAATTCGGCATAGGCACTTTCGACCAATTCGTTATTCGTGTCAAATTTTGTCCCGATAATATTGTAATCCGCCCAATGCGCGAGTTCGTGAAACATTGCCGCGAGGTGTGCTTCTTCACTTTCAAATTGTTTGATATGCGGAGTACGGATATAATTTTCGCCCCAATCATAATAAACACGATTCCCGCCGAATTCTATTCTCACACCGCTTGATTCAATAATCTTATTTGCGGTTTCATAATCGAATTTTGTTTTCATTTCAATAAGATGCTTGAATTTGTTTTTGGAATCGTCCACTTGTCCGACGTGAAAAATATTGTAATAACGGAGTACGGGAAATTTATCGACGATTTTTGTTTCCCCATTCTCCTCGTCGGTTTTTTCTACGACGGTAAAGAACACGACGCGCGACGCCTTTTCTCCTTTCCGTACCGAACATTCAGCGCCTTTCCATTGCATAAAAGTTCCCCAAAAGGGAAATGCCGTTTCATCAAGGCTGAGTATCAGTTGGTTGATTCCGTGGTAGCATTTTCCTGAGAACTGATTTTTGTGCGCGAAATTTGACCATGTTTTTCTCCAAGGGCAAACGCCTTTTTCCAATGCCTTGATAATTTCGTTTGTAATATCCTGTCGGTTCGTTTTTGAGTCTCCTAATTTTTTTTTGAAACGTTATATTTTCGATACGAAAACGTTTTCCGTATCGTCAACAACAGGATACCTCAAAAAAGAGTTTCGTCAAGAAATGTTTCAAAAAATATTTTTTGGACATTTCATGTCCATCTTGTATCAACAAATAAAACCGTCCGGTGAATTATTTTTCAACAAATTCACCGAACGGTTTTTAAGCGGAATATTTTATTGTTCCGTTAATTTGGAATTATTTTTCGTTTTCCTTTTTATTTTCGTTTAGAAAACCGGGGATACGGTTAATTCCTTCGGCGACGTCCTGAATTTCGAGATGAGTATAAATACCCATCGTTTCTCTCATATTAGCGTGACGCATGGAATCTTTCGCCACCGTTGGTGAAACGCCGCGTTTTGCTAACAGGGTCGCATGAGTATGCCGCAATGCGTGAACATCGACGACTCTATTTAAGACGTCGCGTTTTTCAATGCCGGCATATTTTAAATCACATGTCATGTTGTGACACAAATTATAGGGAACATAAAACAATTTTTCTTTGGGCGACCCATTCCCTTTCAATGTCAGCCATTGTCTTAAATGTTCGGTAAGTTCAGGATGTAATGGTAAGGTCGCCCCTCTCCTTGATTTCTCATCTTTTGCGGCGAGAGCGATGTAAGGAATTTCCTCCTCCAGAAACACTTGCCCGACGGTGATGGACGCGAGTTCATTTTTTCGTAACCCCGTGTAAATTAGTGTAGCATATATTAATTTACGTTCCCATCCGATTCGTTTGGCTTGTTCTTTCACTTCTTCACGCACCTTGGCTTCATTCCTACCCTTTCTCGTTCCGACCCGAATGAGGGTCAGTTCATGTAACGGTCTTTCCTCCGCGGCTTTGAGTAATCGAACGATTTCCGTCACGCTTAATGCTCTGCGTTCGTGCCGTCGATCAGATGCTTCGCGTGCTTTGGGAATTTTTGTAAATGGATTCACGGCAAGCGATTTGTTATCAACCGCCCAATTGGAAAAATTGACCATCACTTCCCGATAGTTGTTACGCGCTCTTGCGCCCATTCCTGCGGCGACCTGTTTATTAAGCCATCGTAACAAAATCATTCCGTTCATCTCTGCCATTACTTTAAAGTTACAAACTTTGCAGATTTTTTTAATCTTGTCAATCGTCATTTTAATGTAACGTGCAGAGGCACTTTTGGCTTTCAGATATTCTTCGAAGTGAGGAATCTGGTCTTCAATAGTGTCTGAAATCCTTTTACTGATTTCAAATTCTTCCTGGGACAAGATTCCTGATTTGACCTTTTCGATTTCCTGAAGCCATGTGTTGAGTTTATGCTCGGCGGTTCTTTGGTCTCGGCATCCGGTGGAACGTTCGCGGAATCGTCCGTTCGCGTCGGTGAATCGGGCAATGTAAAATTCCGATTCCGTAACGATTCGCCGACCGTTCTTTGATTCGACGATTTCCGATTTTATTTCCCTGTTGCCGTTGTTCCAGCAGGCGTAATTCTTTCCGTCGTTTCCCTGAATAATTGTTGCGTTTTCGGGAACCGGACGATACAATGGTTTCTTGTACACTCTTGACATGTTTTTGTCTCCTAAATTAATTTGTTACAATACTTGCAGTTACCGTAACTGCAAGTATAAACAGGTTCGCTCTTTTCTGAAAAAAGTCAACGGGGGGAGAAAAAAATAAACTAAAGAAAAAGCCTATTTATTGTAACTTTAAGACGAGACGGTTTTGTTTAATGGTCTCATCAGTTTTTGTGCTTGCTTCGATTCATACTCTTCGAGTACCCTCCGTATCCATCGGGAACATCGCCCTAGTTTCATGGGTTTTGGCATGATTCCGTTATCGACGAGTTTTCTGAAATGCCGTTCAGAAATATTGTATCGTTTGGCACATTGCTCCGCCGTTAAAAATAATTCGTTTGATTCAGACATTGGAATTTAATGAAAAATAAACGTAACGACTATAATCGCTACGTTTATATGATTATATTTCAAAATAAAAAATATCGCGGAAAATAGGTCAATCTCTTCTGAATCGACCGACCTATTCTCCACTCTCCACTATCAACTCTCCACTATGGCAAAGAGTCCTTTGTCGGCTTTAACGAAACGTGAAGCATTGCCTTTTCGTTTCATTTCGGTGTCTATGGCGGCGGAGATGGTTGCGTCGGGAGTGCGTCCGCGCAATTCGCAATAACCTCTTTCCTGGGCGAGTTGCGTAATTTCCTTCGCCCGCATGGGTCGCCCTTCTTCCTGTAACACTTTGTAGGCGGCGTCCAAGCCGGACATCGCGCCGATGGTATGCCCGCTTTTCCGTTCCGTAATTCCGGCGTTGCGCACATCGGTACGGGCTGTTTCGGCATCCTTCTCTGCTTCCTTGACTATTTTTTCCGAACAAAAACCATACTCAAAAGCGCGTTTCGCAATATTGGCACGAATTGATGCGGAACGTGCTGTGGCAAGTAATGTTGCGGCAAGGTCGCCATGAAACGGGGAGGATTTTTTCGGTAACGTTTTCACAGGAACATTGTTGTTATTCTGTTCCTTAGATTGGTCACCGAGTTTCCGTTTTGGAATTTTGGATTCGTTGAGCCATTCCGGTTCTTTGAATTCCTTTGCTTCTTTGACCGCCTTCGGTTCTTTCGGTTTGATTTCCTTGAGAAACCGTTTTGGGTCTTTAATGGACATGGATTTGCCGGATTCCGTTTCGCCAATCCATGACCCGTGTTTCGGGTCGAAGTTTTTGACCTTGACCTTCGAGATACTCTTCCCGAAAGTGATTTCGTAACTTCGACCAATTTGAATTGAGGCTGCTTTCATAAAAAAGTCTCCTGTGTTAATATTGTTTTTTTGTAACGCTATACGTCAAGCGTTGTCCACAGGATACCTCGTTGTTCCACCACGCCAAGCCCTACCCTAAAAAATATTTTTAGAAAAGCAGAATATTTTGAGACAAAAATAGTTTTATTTCGGATACGTCCTTATTCTATAAGTGCAGCCTTTGCCCCCAAAAAACTATTTTGAAACAGTAAATTATTGCCAACGCGTGATGTTGGGATCGTCCTGACTTAACGCATTGATGTTTGTGTCAACGGCAGGTAATGGCGGGTCGAGTACGACCACATCATTCGGAGCGTATGGCGGAGTGGAATTCCAATCCAAAAATAATTGGTGAATTATTCCGTATTCGGGTTCATGTTCCGGTTGCCTTGCGGCAATGGTCATGTAGGCAGGAGCTTTTTGCTGAAATGTAGTACGATATTCTGTTTGCGAAGGAACATACCCAATTGTTTCATCAGGAGGACGTGTTCTATCAATTATCTTATCAGGAGCATACCAAATCACAAACAAACATTCGTCTGTTTCAATTT
>JAIRTV010000579.1 GCA_031254675.1 Planctomycetaceae bacterium
AACCGTCGATACGGCAATTTGCATGATCGTTTTTTCCATTTTGTAGTTCGTCAATTCGACATTGCCGATTTTAACGGTCTGTTTTTTCAGCAGTTTGAAACCGTTCTTCTCGAAAAACGGTCTCGCGGTGATGCTCACATCGGACACGATCCGTGCCGTTCCAACTTCCATTGCCTTCTCGCAGATTTTCGAGAGCAGAGCATTGCCAACACCGAGCCGCTGAAAATCCTTGTGAACGTACATCATGTCGAGATAACCCGGCTCCTCGAATGACGCGAAACCGACGATCTCGGCGGTTTTCGATTCGGCGACGCAAAAATGCTGCGTTCCGATCCGCTTGGCAAGCGAGTCCGTCCGCTCGGCGGTACCAACCCAAGCCTGAATCTGATCAGACTTGTAATCGGCGGTGCAGACCGTTGTGATTGTGTCTCGGTAGAGTGATTTCAACACCGGGATGTCGTCGAGAACGGCGGTTCGGATGTTCCAGTGCTGCCTTTCCCGCGAATCCTTGACAAACACGGCAAGCCAGACGGTTGTCTGCTTCTCGGAGGTCGAAGAAACGCGATGTTTCTTGTGTGGCGGGATGTAAATGTAATCGCCGGGCGTAAGTCGCCGCTTCGTCGTTCCATCCTTGAATTTCAGCGTCGCTTCGCCGCGAAGCACGATCACCCATTCGCCCTCGGTCTGATCGTACCAGAATCCCGGCGGGCTTGCCTGACCGGTCGAAACAATCCGCTCAATGCGTACCTGCTCCGTCTGAAAAACATTCTCGATCAACTCCTCCAGCAGCGAGGTCGGCAGATCAGCGAAAAAATTCTTCTCCGCCCGGGGCGCGGCAACGGTTCTCCGCTTTTTCTTCGTTTCGGTTCGCTGTTCCTTCGCACAATCCTTGCAGAGATGAGCGGGCAGCTTCTTCGATTTCTTTTTCTTCTTCTTCTTCTTTTTCGCCGACTTCTTGGGCGGCATGGGGAAAAGCGTGTCCATACCGCCATTCTATCAAAACGGAGAGCGACCGACGAGAGGATTACCCGTTTTTCTGACCAACATCCATTCGCCGCAACCGGCAACTCCACAACAGGAGCAAGTTTAGGAAGAGGAATCGGCGCCGAAACAAGAAGAATCGACGTGGATTCATTCTGCCTTGCGTCTTCACGGACGGAGGAAAACGAACCCGGTTGAGCAACCGAAAAAGCCGCCAAGTTTGCCGCAGCATCTTCCTCAACCGACAACAGATAACGATTGCGATAACCATGTTGGGTGATCAACAATTCCTCTGCCAAAGGAAACACGGCGATTTCTTCCCGATTGGACGATTGGGCAAAAATCTCCCCGCAAAACGGAAGACCACTGACAATCAGTATCAAACCAACTTGATAGAATAGTTTTCTCATTTTTGATCTTTGTTAATGGGAATACGGAAAACTCGGAAGAAACAAAACACACGAAAATAAGCTAAATTGGAGTTCTCCAATTGGTAAATGGAGTTCTCCAATTGGTCATTGGAGTCCTCCAATTTCCGCTTTTTGGTAAGTACCAATCCTTGTTCGTTTAACGATCCTTTGTCTCCATGAATCAATTAAACACGGAAGACACGGAAAAAATAAAAAAAGTTCTGTGTTTTCCCTGTTTTCCTTGTCTTCTGTGTTCCAATGCGATCATCATCACAATAAGTTGTATTGAAGTATTCAAGCGAAATACATTGGATTAGGGAGAAGTTAAACACAAGGTCGATCAAAATTCGATAATTTGATTTTTGGGCAACCATCCGTCTTGACCGGTTGAAAACTGCAAACGAATCCAATGATTCCGTTCGTCGAGGACGGTGGTGATTGTTCCGAATGACACGGGGGTTGTGAATATTGGTTCGTATTGTTCGGAATTTCCTTTGCGTGGTGTGGCGTTTTCGACCGCAATAACAGCGTGGCGAACCCATTCGAAACGATACCAATCGTATCCGGTAGAACAAACCGCAATCACCGTAAACGCCAACAATATAATCGCCAGACGTCGCAATCGTCGGTGCGGCACAAAAAGATAAGCAACACCAGCAGCAAAAGTGAAGAAAGCGAACAAAATAGAACCGATGATTTTTTGGCGGCAACCGATACTATTTTGCCAAAAGAACACGTATTCGATGATGGGGGTATTTGGTTCGGGTGGGGCGTGATTTCCTAAGGCGATTTGCCGATTGGACGCAATATAAGGATCAAGCGGCGAATAACGCAATGCCAATTGATAAGCGGCAAGAGCGCGACCGGTTTCTTCGGCGCGTAGCCAAGCGTTTCCTAGATTGTAATAGAGTGGTGCTGACCGAACTCCTTGATCGACTAATCCTTGAAACATGGTTGCCACGCGATAAAATTCTTTGGGTTGCTCGGTGGTGTCGAGTTGTTCTGCTTTTTCGAATGCTTCCTGAGCTTCCTGAAACATCTGCACGGATTTTTGGGTTGTCGAGAACGAACAACCTGTCAACAAACATAAAATTCCGAGCGTGGCAAGAAGGATTCCCAATTTATTTCCAACAAAGAACATATAAATTAAATTGATAATTGAAATTTTTTTATTTTTTATTTGTGCGCAACCCTTTTACACGGACACAAATTATGATAACATCTTTTTTCGTAAAATAAAGAATGACGGATTGGTGCCGTCGTAAATTCTTATTGTATTTCCAAACACTTTACCAAGGAAAGAGATTTTTGTGATGAAGAAGAGTTTATTTTTTAGTTTTTTGCTGACGTTGATTTTGTTGACGGGTTGTGGCGACAAAGTTGGTTTGGGCGGCAAGGTAACTTTCTCAGACGATGGTAGTCCGCTTGGGGTGGGTACTGTTTGTTTTGAGACGGACACGTATTTAGCGCGTGGAACATTGAAAGCGGATGGCAGTTATGTTGTTGGTTCGCTTTCGGAAAAAGATGGGCTTCCGGCTGGATCGTACCGTGTTTATATTTCCGGTGCGGAGCGGGAAGTAGGGCAAGACAAAGAGGGAATGGCGATGATGGAACCGCTCATTGATACGAAATTCAGTAGTGGTTCGACGTCGGAATTAACTCTCGATGTGACGGCTTCGACAAAAAATTTCGATTTCAAAGTCGATCGTTACGTTCCACCAAACAAATAAAAACAACCAACAAAAACAAAAATCAAGGCAACCTTTCATAAAAAAGGTTGCCTATTTTAGAAAGTGTTTCTCTTTGTAAGAAACCAAAAGGAATGGAATTATCAGAATTGGAACCGGAAAACTCGCATCCATGTTATCACAGACAACGAATTGATGTTGCGAAAAGATTGAAGCAAAAACCTAAGTGATTATGATTCCGTTATTTCTTGTTGGTTCTGATCGTCGGTTGGGTTTGGCGATTCGTGTTGTTGACGAACGCCAACAGTTTGAGGTTGTACGTTTTCGGTCGCTTCAACACGCTCTGGAAAAAGGAATCTCCGAAGAAAATTCGTTCAAAATTCTTATTGTTCAATGGACAACCGAAGAAATTTTGATCAAACTTGCCGGAAACTCGTTATTCAACCGATTTGGTTATTCTTTACATGTTATTGTTTATTGTCCGGAGCTTTCGCAGAAAACAATTGAGGAAGGTGAAGAGATACGTTTTGCCTTGCTTCAATTTGGGGTGGTTGCTGTTTTCTCGCAATTTCGCGAACTTCCGGCAATTCTTTCAATGGTTCAACGTTATGCGACTCGTTTTCCGTTACCTGCAAAACAATGGTCTCAAGCGGTCTATGATTCATTACCTTGGAAAAAATAAGTTGGTACGAAACTTTTAGGGCAATGAGAACCACTAATGCCGGTTAACTGTCGAAAAGGTTTAGGCGTTTACTGTTTCATGGTTTTGTTTCAAAGAGGTCTGTTTTTTTGCAAGTCGAATTTCATTCGTTTTCGTATTATTAATCGAGTTATTTTCGCACGTTGTTTAAGTGCGTTTATTCGTTTGTAACACGAACCGCCAATCGCAAACGATACATTCTTAAAAGTTGACTGATTGACAATCCTGTTTCCCAAAGTGTAAAATAACGTAAAGATTTAGCGACTTATTGTCGCGTGTTATTAACATTTTGTTTAGGAGACTTTTTATGAAACACCAAACAACCCGTCGTGATTTTTTGAAAACAGCAACAATAACCGGAGTTGGTTATTGGGCTCTTGCCGGTCAAACGCCAAAATTGAGTGCGTCGCCGAATGAACGTCTTGCTTTTGCCGGTATTGGTATTGGCGGCAAAGGCAGTAGTGATCTCGCCAATGCCGCTCGGTTTGCTGATATTGTTGCGATTTGCGATGTTGATAAAGGGCGGCTCGACGGCGCTACAAAAAAATATCCCAACGCAAAAACGTACACGGATTTCCGAAAACTTCTGGAAGAGCAGGAAAAAAGTATTGACGCGGTAACGATTAGTACTGCCGATCACACACACGCTCCCGCCGGTCTTATGGCAATGCGGATGAAAAAACATGTTTATGTGCAAAAACCGTTGACCAGAACAATTTATGAAGCCCGTCTGATGGGAAAAGTTGCTCAAGAAACCGGAGTGTGTACACAAATGGGCAATCAAGGCAGTGCTTCCGATGGGCTTCGCCGCCATGTTGCTGAAATGAAAGCCGGAATTTACGGTGACATTAAAGAAATTCATATTTGGACGAATCGTCCGATTTGGCCGCAAGGACCGGAACTTGTTCGGACGCTCAAGGGTTACGAAGAACAACTCCAAGCAGAAAATGATCCGGACACGGCACAAAAAGTTGCGGCAAGAAAAACTCAAATCGAACGCGACCTCAAAAATGTCGAATGGGATCTTTGGCTGGGACCGGCAAAACCACGCGAATATTATCCGGGACTTTATCATGCGTTTGCGTGGCGTGGTTGGTGGGATTTTGGTACAGGTGCGCTTGGTGATATTGCGTGCCATTCCTTGAACGAATTTATGGCGGCTTTAGATTTGAGTTCTCCTCGATCTGTTGTTGCCAAAACTTCCGGTCATGATTTTGACGTTTACCCGAAATCGTCACAAATTGAATTTGAGTATCCCGACACACCAACCCGTAAAGGATTTAAATTTGTCTGGTACGATGGCGGTTGGTTTCCTGATCAGCAATTTCTCAACGAAAACGGTTTCAAATATCCCGAAAAAATGCCGGAAAGCGGAAAAGTTATTCTTGGCACGGAAGGAACGTATGGTCATGGTCGGAATGAACGTAAGCAAGGTGTTACGATTCCTGAAATTCGTTACGCGCCGCATTTTCCTGATGCGGACGGTCAACCGGCAGAAAAACAACACGATGATCCGCGTCACATGTTTGAATTTGTTACGGCAATCAAAGAGAACAAACCTGATCTTTGTTTTTCGAATTTTCCGAAACAAGCGGGTCCGCTTACTGAAGCAATGTTGCTTGGTAATCTGGCGGTTTGGACGGCTTCGAAAGCCAATGAATGGGGCGAAAAAGTTTATTGGGATGCCGCCAATATGAAAATTACCAATCTTGCCGAACTCAAAACGCCCGGTGTTGCCGATTTGATTAAACCGGTTTATCGAGACGGTTATGTTCTTGATTAAACAATTGAGTATTCTAAAAATACTTTTAAATTGTAAGTCATTATTCAGTGGAATTTGTGATTTAGCCGCAAAAAACACAACGTTATTAAATTGTTAATATTCTTTGCGAAAAAATTTGCGAAAAACGTTGTCTATTTTGCGGTTAAACACGAAAATACAAAATCCACTGAAATGTTACAATTTGAATAATTTTTCTGTCCTTTTTGCGAACGCTAAGCAAATTTCTGTGATAACATGCCGATATTTCAGTGGTTGAGTTGAACACGTTTACAGGTGAATGGTTACGAATTTTTCTTACGGAACACAGTAAATTCGGTGATATTCCGACGATTGGGGACGAGGAAACTGAGGAAATATCCGATTGTAACACAAATCGCACAACCAATAGCCGAGTAAAGGAAAAAATGAATATTTGTATAATGGACAATCAACCAAAGAATCACTGCACTTCCAATAACTCCGGCAACCGCTCCGATACTTCCTGTACGTTTAGTAAACATGGCGAGAATAAATAACCCGCTTAATCCTCCAACCAATAACCCAGTAATAGCAAAGAATGAATCCCAAAGTGAACGAATATTGAACATTGTCAGAGCAATTGCCATTCCCGTTCCGAAAATTCCTAGCGAAAAAGTGAACAGCCGTGCCATCCAAAGTTGTGTCTCATCGTTGTTTTTGGGAAAAAATCGTGCGTAAACATCAACAACCCAAATAGTGGCAACACTATGAATGGCGCCGTCAAAAGTGGACATGGCGGCGGCGAAAATTGCCGCGATAATGAGTCCGGCAAGTCCCGGAGTGGTCAGTTCGGCGGCAATATAATACGGAACAATCCCGTCCGTGTCCAAGGTCGGATTAAGCGCAACAGGATTTATTTTAAAAAAAACGTACAATGCTGTTCCAAATGAAAAAACAAGAATTGCCCAGGGAATTGATAAAAAGACATCGCCCCAAAGTGAACGTTTTGCGGCTTGATCGGTTGGAGTTGTCAGATAACGTTGCACAATTGCCTGATCGGAAGTTAATCCGCCGAATCGGGTGAAGAAATTCCCGATCAGAAGAACCCAGACGCATGCAATTGTCGGATCGAAGGAGAGATCACCCAAAGCGAATTTGTTGTCGTTCCATGCAATTGTACAAAAAGTTCCGAAACCGCCGTCAATACCGATAAAAATTGTTGCAACACAAAGAATCATGCCGCCGATTAACAAAACGGCTTGAATCACGTCAATCCAAATCACCGCTTCCAAACCGCCCATAAACGTATAAACCGTACAGATTATTCCCATGAGAATGATACAAATTTTGGGATCAATTCCTGTTACGGCAACCAACGCCAATGCCGGTAAATATAGAACAATTGCCATACGACCAAGTTGCATCATACTATAAATAATCGTAGCAAGAAGACGAACCGTCCAGTGAAACCGAAATTCCAGATATTCGTAGGCGCTGGTTATTTTAAGACTTCGGAAAAACGGAATATAGATTGTCGTAACAATTGGCACGACAAGAAACCAAACGCCAACAATAATAAAATAAGACCAATCGGTTGCATAGGATTTTGCCGGAATTGACATGACGCCGATGGAACTCACCTGTGTTGCGAGCAAGGACAACGCAGCTGCCCACCAAGGAATACGACGTTTACCGATCAAAAAATCGTTACTTGTTTTCTTCCAACCGGCAAGAAAATATCCAAAAAAAGTAAGACCAACAAAATAACCAGTCAACGCCAAATAATCGCCCAAAGCAAAATTCGTACGCATTGGAATAAAATCGGCACGAATAACCTGTGGCGTGCGAATTGTTGGTTTGATTTCGCCGCTCGGTAAGAGAATTCCCTTTTCAAAAGCAATCGGTTTGGTACAAGCTGTTCCGTAAGACATTGTTCCACAAACACACCACGTATCAGTAATTGTATGATAAGCAAGAACAGTATTGGGAAATGCCGATTGATTTTGAGTATTTTGTAACCAATAATCAGCGCGTCCGTCGGAACCGCCGAAAACCAAAAGATGTGATTGTCCCCAAGCGATTGCCGGAGCGGAAACAATAGGACGAGAAATCGGACAAATTGGTTTCCACGGTTGTATTTCTTTTTGATGCGGATCGTACGAAAAAGCGTCGGTTAAGTATTCGCCGTCGGATGATTTGCCGCCCAACAAAAAAAGAACATCACGATCACCCTTATTTTGACGGAGTAACGCCGCTCCGAATCGTGGTTTGCCCGGTAACATTTTTTCTGATTTCCATACAGCGTTTTTATTTTTTAATTGGTCAAGTGCGATAGACCAAAATGTGGCAACAGCTTCTCCGTGTTGATTTTTTCCTCCGGCGAGATAAACGCGGTTTTGGTGAATTGCTGTTGCAAAATAACTTCTTGTATCGGGAAGTGGTGGGAAGTTGCTGTCGGTTTCGATTGTTTTTGTGACGGGATTATAACGCAACAGAAAAACATCGGCAACGGTTCCTTGTTCATTTTCGCCGCCGAGACAAAGGATTCCGTTATCAAGTGTAACAGTATCGCCGTGCGCAAGTGGTTTGGGTAAATGTCCTGCCGGAGACCAGACGAATTGACCGGATGCCTTCTTTTCCAGAACAAAAATCCGATTTTCATATTTTTTCGTTCCGCCTTCACTTTTTGGAACGGGAAAATTTGAACCGCCCGCAACAACAATTCGCCCGTCAATATTCCCAATAAACGCGCCGGCAACTCCAATTTCATTCGGAAAATCAGGAAGATCAGACCAATGAAACCAATTAGGAATTGTTTTAAGCGATTCCGTACCGAAAACATTTTCACGCTGAAATGTCGGTGAAAGAAAAAATACCATAAGTGTTGTTAAAACTAATAGACGAAACGATTTTATGATTACGATATTCATTTTATTTTAAAATTCGGTTTCTGTTTTAATAAATGTGTTTATTAGAACAACATTCCCATCTTACAAAGACGACACTTATTGGCTAGATTTCAACGTTCTATTCTGTTCAAAAAAAGTGTCGTCCCTTACTGGACAAAAAGCTCAATATTATTTTGTTATGACAAAAAAAGAATTTTAAAGTGTCATGAGTATCGTAGATAATGGAATTTAATTTTTAAAATTATTAATGGCACGTTTATCAATTTCATCGAGTCGAAATCTTGTTGAGACGACGGAATGTTTTTCTTTTCCCGAACGATATTTGATATAGGTTGTCGCAACAAAAGTACCGTCAGGCAGAATTTCCAACCCCGGATAACCGCAATCTCCGCCAGCATAAGAATGTAACAATTTAATCCGATACTGTCCTTCGGTTCCATTCACAAGATCGTCAAACGTACCAACCCAAGCAACAAAATGATTTTTGGTTTTCGATTGAGTTGCTGTATCACGAAACACCATCACAAGACGACCATCCGGCGAATAGACCGCTTGATGCCGATCACCGGATTGACTACTTGGCACTTCACGCGGTTTTGTCCATGTTTTTCCTTCGTCATTTGAAAAAATGATATGGGCGTTGAATTTTCGCACATTTTCACGCATAATGCACGCAATTTGCTTACCATCGGGAGAACGAACAAAACAAGGTTCGCAAGGTTTTTGTTCGGGAATATCACAAATAACAACAGGTTGGCTCCAAGTAAATCCGCCGTCGTTGGAAGTGGAAGCGATGACTTGGTTTGAGAATTTATCAGAATCATTGGGTCGTCGTCGGTTTGTTGCGGCAATCAGTTGTTTTCCTTGATTGATCGGAATAATTGTACACCAAGGCATTACACCACTGGAAATATTTGTTTCAAATGATTCCATATCGCTCCATGTTTCGCCGTCATTTTCCGAAACAGCACGAACCATACTGCCTTTGTTGCAGGCGAAAACGAAAAGCCGGCTTTTACCTTGTGGATCCGTCAAGCGGTAGATTGCCGGACAGTTTTTAACTTTCTTCCAACTTTCCGGTGTTTCGATAAATTCTCCCCATGTTTTTCCGCCGTCAACACTTTTTTTCATGGGACCGCAAGGACCGCCATGGTTGATTGTCCAAACGGCATACATTGTTTTTCCGTCTGGAAGTAAAACGGTTGTCGGATGTCCTTGATAAATTGTTTCCGTTCCCGCTTCGACAACAACTTGACGTTCCGTTTCACCGGAAAGATCAATCATTGGAATTGTGATTTCCGATGCCGATTGCGCAACAAGCTGCGAATGAACTAAAAACGCAACAAAAAACACGATAATTGATAGATAATGTTTCATGGTTTGTAAATAGGGTAAAATGGTTAAGGTCTTACTGTAATTTCAACCCAAAGAACACGAAGAGGTTCTCCGGTAATTTGAGTGAGTTCGATTTTGTTTGTTCCTGCAACGATATGATCAGGATTTGCAGAAAATTGAATCGCATGTTTTACTGACGATCCAAGTGTATTATGTTTCGTGAATTCAATAGGTAAGTCCAGAAGATGATCGTTAAGTTTAGCGGCAAAACTGGTTTTCTTCATATTGGGATGTTCTGCGAAACCAACAATAACTGAAACATTTCCTGATTTTGGTTTGGTTCCAACTGGAATTTGATAAATTCGCGACTGATCTGTTAATTCTTTTGGAGATATTTGTTGATTGTTTGGTTCAACATCACGATACGTAACAGGATAACGTCGTGGTTTTCTCAAGATTGTTTTCTGATCAATTCCATCGTGCATTAGAACTTCATAAGTATGATTTGGCTTGCGTCGAGTTCCGGCATCGAACCAATTAAAAAGATAAATTCCGTCAGCACCACGTGTTTTCATGTTGTCACAAAATCCGTACAATAATTGGTTGTCCAAGTTGGCTTTTGATGATGTCTTATGCGAGCAAAGAACTTTTTCCGCACAGGGAATGATGGGAAAGTTTTTTCCTAAATCTCCTCCGATCTGCTCACGCCATAACGGGATTGGAGCATCGAAATCAGTTGCTTCGTGATATGCTGCCGGAACAATTAAATCAACAAGCCCTTCTTGTGCCCATAGAACGGCATTCATTCCGCTATTCGTTGCACCATCGGGATGAAAAGGAACCCGAACGCCAAGGAGAACTTTGTGTCCTCGTTTCTGTTCTTGTTCGTCTATCATTTTTCTCACCTTTCGCATGAAATCTGTTAATAAATGTGCATTTTTTTTGCCTTCGCCTTCTTTGAAGAAATAAGGAGCCCGCATCCAATCAAGTTCGATACCATCACAATCGTAACGCTCCAAAAGTTCTTGAAAAAATGCAAACTGATGTTCTCGAACCTCATCATGGGTAAAATCAAATGAAAGATTTTTCCAGCCCTTAGCATTTGGAGATGGATTAATACGCAATTGCGGATTGTCTTTCCAGAATGTACTGATACGAAAACAATTCGGATCATGGACAAGATGTAGATCATTCATACGCATGGAAATCCATGGCGAAATTCCTTTTTCCCGACAACGGTCAATCATCAATTTGTATGGATCAAGTCCTTGATCATGAAACCGTTTGGCGTTGGAGAACCAAGGCCACCATTGTTTTTGGTTTTTTTCGTCGATTGGTGTATTGGAGTATTCTTCAATTGCTTTCGGTGTCGGATGTAACGGATATGGATCCCAAATCGTTTCACGAGTCTTACTTTTAAAATTGGCTCGCATTCCGTTAGGGCATAAGAAAAGATGAGTTACTTTTCCTGTCGCATAGCCATCAATGAAGGAATTGACACCTTCGACATTCATCTGGTCGGCTCCCCGATAAATGAAAAAATGACTATTATCTTCGTTAATAATAAATGCGTTTTCGAATGGAGAAACAGCAAATAATTTAACACAAATCATACACGATAATACAACAAAAATTATAATATTTTTTGACATAGTAGGATATAAAATATAAAAGTCATGGTGAAATTAATTTGATATGAGTCTTCGTCGCATCGGCAATAGCCAACTTGCCCTTGCGGGCGGTTGGTAATCACTCTACTCCTTCGTTATGTTCCGTATTTAATAGCCGAATTTTAAACGCAACAAATATGTCGTATTATTGAACATAAGGAATCCGTATTTTAACAGCCTGTCCAACATCGAAGGAAATAGATGTTTCCTTTTCGATTTGAATTTTCAGCGGTGTTGTTTCAGGTAATTCAAATTTGGGATCAATCAAATGATAACGTTGATGAATCATGGTATTGGCATCGATTTTTTCTGTTGCATTTTCATTCGTCCAAATCTTGGAAATTGTAACGTAATATTCACCAGCAACAACGCCTTGATAGAGTCCATGAGTCATCAATTTGACGGCACCGTTTCCATTCGTTTGACCACCCGCTGTCCAACGACTATTTTTATCGATGGGATAAAACATCACAAGAGCCTTTTCGGTAGGTTTCGTATCCTGCAATACAGTTACAGAAACATTGTGTAATTGGGGTATATCATCAGGAAGTTTCTGATGTTTACATCCAATCAAGACGAACCCACTGAGCAAACAACATAGAGAAAAACGGATAATTAAAGTCATCATACCTAAAATAAATAAAGTTAAAGAGTATTTGTTTCACCGCCGTTTGGTGTTCCCAATGCTCCCCAAACACCGAACTCACTCGGTCCGTTATATACTTGAACCGCTCCACTTTTTCCAAAATCAATTGTTTCTGTAACAAAACGAACAGAAGCATCAAAAAATGCGGCGTTGACTCCGCCTGCGTGATAACTGCTTGGAGGAAAAATACCGGTGCTTCCTGTTCCATTATCTCGTTTACATGTAGGCGTATTGGGCGGGTGAACAGTAGTAAAACTACCATTGATTGGAAAACCGCTGTACCAAGTTCCACCACGAAATCCCCAAGTCGAAGGTGTTCCGGTAAGCATAGAACCATTTCGTTGGGTCAGACAACGAGCATGGGAATTACCGTCGCGCAAAAGACCAGTATTATAAATTGATCCACCAAGAACCGTATCGCTGGCAGCACTTTGTACCGTAACCGCTTCACTGATCGCAATTGTATTACTTGTCCCATCCGTGCAATCTTCAAAACCTTTCCATACCATTCGGTTGAACAAGCTTCGTCCGTTGACAATCCATTCACCAGCAGCGTTTGTGTAACGTGGTGCAGTGGAAAGATCGTTTTCCAGATGATAAATACCATCGCCACGAGAAACCATGATATTTCCTCGTGTTGTTTCAAAATCAGGATCGTTGGCGGGTGATCCTCCACGTGGATTTTTTTGGCGTGCATTACCATCAGAAGGACAAAGTAATGTTGCAATTGGTTCTTGAAGGTAAGGATAGTTTCCGCTTCCGCCACGATGTGAAACATTGGGAACTAATAATATCATAATCGGTTCATATCTGGCAACTTGTTCTATAAAAGGTAATAACGCCACTGAAGTGCTCCAAGAAGAACAATAGTTGCGATAATTGTCGGTTCCCCAGTCTCCCGATGTCGTTGGTGCGCCAGCAACATTTTTGTTTCCAGCGTTTTGAATACGAGATGCTGGTAATCGACTATAAGTGTCATGGTAATTGTGACATGCTAGGATATATTGTTTGATGTGATTTGAACACTGCATTCGTCTTGCGGCTTCGCGAGCTGCTTGGACGGCAGGTAACAGTAACGCAATTAACACACCAATAATCGCAATCACCACAAGTAATTCAACCAACGTAAA
>JAIRTV010000614.1 GCA_031254675.1 Planctomycetaceae bacterium
ATGTCGATTCAAGACAACTCGGCGTATTGTTTGTTCCGCTAAATTATTTGTTGGTGGAATGCCCGTTTCAATGAACCGAAAATAATCGTCACACCAATCACGAAAACATTTCATGATAGGTCAAGTCGTTGATTACCGGCACGCTCACCGCCATAAGTAACGAAGATATTTTTAGATACATTAAATTGACATGAAACAGTACGGCGCGAATGACCTTCACACGCTGACAAACGTAACTTGTTATGACAACTCATCTTAAGAAACGAATTTTGCAAGGATTTACCCAACTTGTGTTCAATCTGTTCATTGAGAGTTTTACTGTAATATGTTTCCGTAATAGTTCGTTACCCAATTCCAAAATAATCTGGAAAATTTGTTTTGAGTGTATCTTTTTTGGATTATTTGGGATAAAATGGGTAAAGTTTTTCGAATTTACCGAGTGGGACATGATTGTTTAACAATTACAAAGGAGATAAATAATGTTGACGCTCCGAATTTTTTATCGATTTCTGGTTTTGTGGTGTGTTTTGGCTTTTTCTGTTTCGATTTTATTCGGACAGGACGAGACGGTTACGAAAAAAAATGCGAACGAAAAAACGGTTACGGAAAAGACGATTTATATTCCATACGAAAAGTTACGGAATATTTTTGAACAACCCGGTCGTGGAGTTTTCGTGCCTTACGATGAATTTAAAATCTTGTGGGATGCCGCAAGAGCGAAGCAACCCGTTAAACCGTCCGCGACACTTCCGGTGAACGCTATGATTACCGAAACATTTAGCACGGCAACGATTGCCGAAGAAGTTGTGCGGGTCGAATCAGTAGTTTCGATTGAGCTTTTGAAAGACGGTTGGCATGAAATTCCGCTTCGGCTTGCCGATGTTGCCATCACCAAAGCGATGATCGGCGACGAAAAAGCGAAAATTCTCGGCAGTCCCGATAAGGGTTATCGATTGCTTGTCGAAAAGAAAAAAATAGAAGATACGGAAAATAAAGAACGGAAATCCGAACATCTGGAATTGACGTTACACTATGCGAAAAGTATTGAGAAATCGCCGGGACGTAATTTTGTATCGTTTGACGTTCCGCAATCTCCGTTGGGACGTTGGAAAATTATTGTACCGGAATCCGGTGTTAAAATTGATTTTACGCCGCTTGTCGCTGCTGCCGAACAAACTGTAGCGGAAAATCAAACGATTTTCGAAGCGTTTGTCGGTGCTGTTCCGAATATTCAAATTGCTTGGACACCGAAAGCGGAAGGAGCAACCGGATTGGATGCCTTGACCAGTGTTCAACTGTTACAACAAACAACAATCGACGAAAGTATTTTGCGAACATCGGCGCGGTTTGATTATTCGATTAGTCGTGCGGCGATTACCAATCTTGCGGTTCGGATTCCCAAAGATCAGAAAATTGCGGCTGTTTTTGATCCGAATATTCGCAAGTGGTTTGTCGAACCACAAGATGATACACAAATTATTCGTATCGAATTGTTCGAACCGGCAAAGGAACATCAAACGGTTCAATTGGAATTTGAACAATTACGAAACAATAATAGCGACAATGAATCAAAGGTTATTGTTCCTGAAATATCGGTTGTTGATGCGGGACGTATGCAAGGGATTCTGGTTATTCGAGCAGCCGACGAATTGGCTATTGAAACAGTTACATCGACCGGTTTGTTACGGATGGACGCTTCGGAGTTGCCGGAAACGTTACGACAATCCGGTAATGTGTGGAACGCCGCTTATCGTATTCCGGCAACTTCTTATGCGTTGGAACTTGAAGTCCGTAAGGTGGAACCCCGAATTACCGCAACATCCCAAATTAATGTAGAAATTCATTCGCAAACGTTGGACATAAAAATGTTGACGATGTTTGATATTGAAAAAGCAGGTCTATTTCAAATCGCGTTTGAAATTCCTGCCGATATTTCTGTTACTTTCATTTCTGGAAACGAGGCGAAATTTCGTCCTGATCATCAATCGGATGAATATTCGTATCAATCAATTCCGGTTGATTCTCACACGATTACCTCTGTTGCTGGTAACGATCAGATACAAATATTGACCGTCAACTTCAGGCGAAAAGCCTTTGGTAAAGTCGGACTGGTCATTCATTGTCAAAAAACGTTACGACAAGAAACTAATTTACAATCGCCGACAGGAAAATCAGTTGACATCTCCATCGTGTTGCCAACTTTGAGTAAAGGTGTTGCGGAAAAATCAGACGGAAAATTACTTGTTCTTGCCGAACCCGCTTTTCGTGTTAGTCCGGCTGGTTTCGAAGGATTACAATCGATTTCATTACAACAATTACAATCGCAGAATTGGAATCTCGATACAAATGATGCTCAATTTGGTTTTTTGGTTGCCGATTCCGGTGCCAAATTGACTCTTCACGTTGAACGCCGTCAACCGCAATTGACGTTACGAGAACTCCGTACAGTGCGCATTGATGAAGGATCAATTAAAAATGAAGCAAAATTTTATTACAATATTCTTTTTAGTAATATTAAATCACTTCGAATTGATGTTCCCGAAAAGCTGTCCGGTCGTTTGAATATCAATAAAACAGGAAATAGTAACGTTTCCGATACTCAAAATGATATTGCCGACTGGCGTGAACAGATTATGGTGCCGCAACCGGACGATGTGATGGAAGGTTATGTTGCGTGGGAATTTGCAACGAAATCAAGTTTGTTCGGAAGCGGCGTGCTGGAACTTACTTGGGATGACGAACTCGCCCAACTTGAAATCGGAAAAAGTCTGGCAATTGATATTCCGCGGTTGTTACCGAAAAAGCAGCAACCGGCAGATCGGATTTGGGGGCAAATTATTATTGCGAAATCTCAAAGTATTGATATTGGCGAATCGGAAACAACAAAAGGACTCAAACCGATTGATCCGCATTATGATATTTCCGAACAAGATCAAATTGATCATGCGGTTGCGGCGTTTGAATTTTATGATGATTGGTCGCTCCAACTGACCGCAACACGTTACAAAATTGAAGAAGTAAAACGAACAAGTATTGAGTATGGATTTGTCCGAGCGAATCTGAATTTTTCAAAATTCGGTACGGAAATTTCCGCACAAGCCTTATTTCGAATTCGTAGCGTTTTGCAACGTTTAGACCTTGCCATGCCGCCGCAATCGAAAATAGATAGTGTACGTATTAACGGTCAACGTGTGGTTTTGGAAACGGATAATACCGCTGGAACGACACCGCGATTTATGATTCCGCTGACTTCGGTTCCGCCGGACACGCCGTTTGTGCTTGACATTCGCTACAATATTCCGCCGGACTGTAAAAATCGGATTGACATTCCGTCGTTTCCCGATTCCAATGGTTCGTCGGAACCGGCTGTACAAAAAGTTCATCTTGCGGTTTATGTACCGGAAGAGTGGGTGATTATCGGTTACGATGGAACTTGGTCGAAAGATTTCACCTTTTATCGTGGTACGGAATTTACCGGAGTTTTCAATCAACCCGATATTTCTTCCTTATTTTCCGATACATTTTTCAGCCTGTCCGTCAATTTTTCGGACGATTTTTCAGTGAACGGCACGCCTTATCTCTTTTCCGCTTTGCATCCGCGTGAAGGCGATTCACTGCAATTGTATGTTTGGGGAGATTTGTTAAGCGGTGTTGTGTTTTTTATCGTTATTGTTATTGTCGGACTTTATCTGTTGCGTTATTCATGGACGAAACGTTTTCAGATCGCGATTTGTCTGATCATTCTTTGCGTTCTATTCGGTTTCCTATTCCCGACAGGAACACAACTTTTATCCACAAAATCAACGTCCGGTTGGGGAATTATTATTGTTGCAGTTTGTTGGATCATGCAAGCCGTTCAGCAAAGTTTTACTGCTTTGCGAAGAAATCGTAGAATCAGTCGTCGTCACGATGTTGAAAATCAGCAACAGACAGAACAACAAACTCATTCCGAAAATCAAATTCGTACCGAAAATCAATCTGTTGAATCTGTTTCGACGGAAGAAAGGAGCGAAAACCATGACTGCTAAATTTTCTTTTTTGTTTACTTTATTGTTCGCCTTTTCGTTGATTGTTTCTATTTTTGTTTCGGATTGTTTTTCGCAGGAGCGAGAAATATTCGTGCCGGAAACAGAACTTGGAGCTTTGTTTGAAGGAGCGACAAATCGCGTTCTGATTAAACGCAACGAATTTGAAACGCTTCGTCAACAAGCACGCGAAATCCAATTGGAAACAGAACAAGATAAGAACAAACCGCCTGCTGAAGCCGTTTTGTTGTCAAGTGATTATCGTGTCGAAATCTCTGATTTTCGTGCATTTATTGATGGAATCCTTGAAATTGATGTGTTGGCGGATGGTTTGGTGAGTATTCCGTTGCCGATGGAACAAGTTGCCGTATTGGAAATCGTGTTTGATGACAGTCGCCAACCGGTTACTTTGTCAGAAAATAACGGACAAAAAATAATGGTTTTGTCGGGAAAACAACGGTATCGAATTCGGCTGCGTTTGACAACACCGTTAGCAATTGACGCAACACGTCAACGATTGAATTTCCGACTGATTTATGGTACGGAAACTTCATTCCGGTTGTCCGTTCCCGGCGACGTGGAATTGAAAAGCGGTGCCTCTGTTTTGTTGCGAAAAGTTGAAAACGGTACAACAAATTTTGACTTGCTTTTGCCGCCTAATAATAATAGAACAGAAATTATAATGTCGCTTAATTCTCATCGGAAAGGCGAATACAGTGCAATATTGGTTCGAAGTGTTCAGTTTGCGGAAGTGACGGAACATTACGAGCGGCTTCATGCAACAGTTTCGCTCAACGAATTACATCAAGGGGTTCGGGAAGCGTCTTTTTATGTACCAGCCGGATTTGAAATCACAGACGTGCAATCGGTGTTTCTTGATCGTTGGAATGTACGAAAATCAGAGGAAAATGTACAAAAATTAGACAAACGTGATGTGTTGACGATTCATTTTCGAGAACAAATTCCTGGTTTGACGACGATTTATCTTTCGGCGATTAAATCGGCGAAAACGGTTACGCAATGGTCGTTTCCCTCATTTGAACCATTGAATACGGTACTTCATTCCGCTGTGTTGGGATTGCTGTTGGACGAAGACTTGGCAATGTCTCATGTTGCGAGCAACAATCTTTTTCCAATTGATACGATATTACTCAAAAATGCGATTCCGCCTGGTGCGTTGGAATTGTTACCCGGTTCGCCGACGTTGCATTTGGTTTCCGCATGGTATGCGCCAAGCAAAGACGAACTGAGAAAAAATGTTGCAATAAAATTTCGGAGAGCGGAAACTGATTCGGTTATTGAAACGAAACAAAATCTGATTTTGTCGGAAAAAGAACCGATTCTGCAATATACTGCAAAAATAACACCTCGAGCCGGAAAAATTTTTGAAACAACTCTTGAAATTCCCAAACAATGGAAAGTATTGAATGTTCTTGATGCTGCCGGACAACGGCTTGATTTTCGTTTGATTTCTCCTGAAAGTGCAACGATAAATCAGGAAAATGGATCGGACAAAACACAAGAAAAAATGTTGGACAAAATAATTGTTCGTTTTTCAAAAGGAGTTGTTGCCGGCGAATCTATTCAATTTTCATTACATGCTTCCGGCAACATTCGAGATTGGTTTCAAAACCGTCCCGAAAAATCGTTGCAATATCCTGTTATTCGGATAGACGGTTTGGCGAACGAACAAGGAATTATTTCTGTTCAAAATAAATTTGAAGACGATTGGGAAATCATTCCGTCGCAAACGGAACATCTGACTGCGCTCACCGAAAATTTGTCGTTTCAATATTTGTCAATGCCGTTTACTTTATCGCTTCGCCTTGAAAAATTGCAACCGCGTCTCAAAGCCGGAACAATTTCATTTTATCGTTTTGATCCGTCGTTGCTTTGTGTTCGTTACGAAATTGATTATTTGATTGAACAGGCATCGGTGCGTCAATTAACGTTGCTCCTTCCGGCATCCACACCGCCAACTCCTTTCATTCAAGGACTCAACGGATTGTCAATTAAAGAAACGTTAAGCGAAGAAACCGAAATAAATGAACAAAAATTTCGTCGTTGGAAAATTTTGTTCTCAGAACCGAAGAGTGGAAAAATACGGATCGGTGTCAATTTTGAACAACCGATTGTCGAACAAAATTTTAGTGATACGGAAATTCCTTTTGATTTGCCGCCGGTTATTGTGGAAAATGTTGTGCGTCAATCGGGACTTATTGCTGTCGAAGGTGATGAGGAACTTGATCTCACTATTCCGACGGAGCGCAACGGTAAATTGGTTTTACGTTCTGTTGATACCGGAGAAATTTCTGTTGCGAATTATCAACCGGGTAAACGGTTGCTTGGAGTTTATTCGGTAACAGAACCACAAAATTCGGTCACAATTAATGTGCGGAAAAATCAAACAACAGAACTTCTTTCCGCATTGATACGTCATGTTTCTGTAACAGCAAGAATTGATCGTTCACGTGCAACGGAATCGAATGTTCGTTTGGATTTTGATTCGAATACCGGTGCTATTTATTCTGTTTTGTACGAAATTCAAACTGCTGGAGGAACCACAACTCTCCGAACATCGCTTAATAAATTGGATGAACTTTGGTCGATAACCCTTGACGACGAACCGATCAACGCGCAACGTGTCGGTGATGATCTTCTCATTCCGATTTCTGTACGTAACAATAATGATTTCAAACAACTTGTACTGCTTTACCATCGCCAAATACTTCCTGTCTATGTTTCAAAAAAATCATTGCTTCTGGATTTTCCGACTCTTTCACTTAATGGAAAAAACGGAAACGAAAAAATTCCGGTCATGCAAACAACATGGGACATCATTCCGCCTTTCGGTTACAAAATAATTCGTCTTGGTGATAACGTGTTACATGAAGCACAACCAGCGTTGTTTGAAATTTTTCACGGCGTCATTGATTTTTTTAACATACTAACTTATCGCCCTGCGCAATTTACTCGTTTCGCATCAGTTAACATTCCTCCAAGTCCCTACTTTCAAAATAATCGTACAGATCATGATCATTCAGGGCTTAATCATTCAGGGCTTGGAAGAGCGTTTTCACGTGAAGCAAAAAATAACGCAACACTACAGTTTGACAATGACGTTAGAGAAGGGCAAGCGTCGGGATCGGGAACATCTCTTGGAGAAAGTATTTATACTTTGAATCTCCATTCTTCCGAAGCAACAGATGAACAGAAAGAAACTTCAACTTCGTCAATGACAAGAGGCGGCGGCATTATTTCTGATTCGAGCGATCCCGAACCAGCGGCGACATTGAATTTGCCGGAATTATTAAATTTGTTGGAAGCATTGCCACAGGAAAGCCTCACTCCTTCGGTTCGCCATCTTCAGTCAATTCAACCGGTTTCTGTTATCGTTTCTGAAAATGAATCAACAGATTTTGTCGGCGGTTATTCCGTCATTGGTAGTCGGGACGTCCAGAATATTTCTGTACAATTATCGCGTATTGCCGTTGGACAACGTTGGGGATGGCTGGCGTTTTTGGTTGTTGTTCTGTTTGGTTTGTTTGGTCTTGCTCAATCTCGTCAACGCCGAACATTGTTTGTATTCGGACTTTTAATTTTAGGAACGATTTTAATTTTTGTACCCGGTCTTGAATTATTCGCAACAATTTTTAATGGAATCGTTTACGGCGCCGTGTTGGTCGGTGCGATTTACATTGTCCATACTCTTTGGTCAAAAATTGTTTCTGTAACTACGAAGCCGGATATTTCCGAATCGAAAACTCCCGTTGTGAATATTGCTTCGATTTTATTTTTGATTCACTTGTGTTTACCGGTTTGCGCCGCAGAACAAAATGAATTACTTCCGAAAATTCAGTTTCCCGATGACGCCATTATCGTACCTTATTCGCCTGACCAAATTTTGGACAACTCGTTACCTGATCCTGACAAATTGACGTTACCGGAACAATCGTTGTTGGTGCCGTACCGTCAATATATTGCAACACTCGAATTACTCAAAAAACAAAACGAAAAAATTCAAAACAATCAACATCGTCAAAATGTGCCGAATTTTGCAGTACCGTTTACAATTTCCGCTGCGGAATATCAAACGGAGTTGCCGACCGATGGCGACGATATTTTGTTACGAGGAAAAATTGGAATTGATGTTTTTACTGATCAGGCGGTTTTGGTTCCATTGACGTTGGAAAATGGCGTTTTTGTACAGCCGCTTCTTGACGGCAAACCGGCGGTGTTTCAGTCGCAACATGTTCATCAAACCGTTCTTCTTGTTGAAGGCAACGGCAGACATGAATTATCGTTCGGTATTCGGATTCGGATTCAACGTCAGGGCGGTTGGCGGATTGCGGCGGGAAAACTTCCGTTGGCAGCAACATCGAAAATTTCGTTGACTTTGCCAAATGAAATCGGTGATCTTTTAACCACAAATCCGTTGGACAAGAGCAAATGGTCTTTCGGTACAAATTCGGATAATATCAGTACAGAAAATACAAATAAAGACGTTGCAAAAAATCGCAAAAAAATAATTGAAACATCTCCCAAACCAAACGGTCTTTTTCATTGGCAATGGAGATCGGCAGTGTCGGGAGAACATGTTGATCGGAATCTCGAAGTCGATTCGGCAATTCGGTACGATATTCAAGAAGACGGCATTTGGGTACGTTGGACACCAACATTTCATATCAGTCGAGGAAAATGGGAAATGATTCGACTGTGTTTGCCGACAGATTATCTTATTGCGGAAATTACAGGAGAAAATGTACGCGGTTGGAATATTGTCCAGGTCGATTCCAAAATAAGAACGATTGATGTGGAACTTCTTAAACCGGCAGAAAAAACTGAAACGTTATTCGTTTTATTGTCCGCTCCGCAATGGTTTGTCAAACCATCGATGAGTTTAATGTTGCCCAAATTGACGATTCCCGATGCCGGAATTCATCGGGGACGGATTGATTTGTTTGACAGTTCTGCGATGAATCTCAAGGTTCAGGAGTCGAGCGGTTTGTTGCCAACGGATCAGGTTGTTCCGACCAAACAGCAATCTATTTTGAAAGTAGATACAATAAGTCCACTTGGCTCTTCACCATTTCGATCTTTCCGTTTTTCTTCCGAAAATTATTCGTTACGTCTTAAATGGAATCGGACAATACCCCAACCAAGTATTGATTGTTTTTCCGTATTAAAAATAACCCGTCAAAATGTTGCCTTAGAAACGAAAATTCTGATTAACGGACAGAATCGCCCATTTTATACATCAATCCAATTGCCTGAAAAATTTGTATTGAAAAATGTCAGCGTGCCGGACGGTATTTTATGGAATCGCGAATCCGGTCAAGACGGCATTGACAAGGAAAACTGTCTCAATATTATTTGTGCTGATAGTCGTTCTCTTCAAGTCGAAGTTCTTATTGACGGCGATTTCAGCGGGGCATTTTCAAAAAATCGCAACGAAATAGAAACGTTACCTATTTTCAAAACAGAAAATGAAAATATAAGTTTGACTACTGCCATTCTTACCGAACCATCACTTGATGTTCGGACGTCCAATGCAGATATTCGGAAAGACACGCCAGATTCTGTATTTTCATGGTTGTCTCTTCCCGAACAACGTGAATTGGTACGATTTGCCTTATCCTACAGAACGTCAGTATGTAAACTTATCCTTTCTGAACGAAAACCTGAAATTCGCTGTAGCACGATCACCAATGTTCGAACAACAGTCGATGCCATAGAAGAAACAACATTACTCGATTTTGATATTACGAAAGCGGGAGTTAAGAATATTGAATTTGTGTTACCTTCATGGATGAGCAACGCTAAAATTGATGCTCCGTTTCTTCGGCGTAAAACGGTTACACCTCTTGATACGAAAAATGCGGATTCGCCGGTTCTTGTCCGACTGGAACTGCATGAAGAAATTATGGAACAATTGCGTGTTTTGATTCAAACCGATAGACGTTTACAAACCGAAACGGATTATCAAATTTTTGTCCCGATTATTCGTACATGTCAAACCATTCGGCAATATATTGTTATGGAAAATGATCGTCGTTCACCGGACGAAATGATTGTTGATCGGCTTCAGAATCTCCGTGCTTTGAACCGTCAACAAAACGAATGGAGTTATCTCGTTTCCATTCTTGGCGGGAATGTTACCGAAGCTTATTTCGCAACGAAAAAAGATGATTCCGGTAACAATGTTTCGAACGACGTTTCGAACGACGCTGCAAATTTATTGTTTCGCATGAAACGGCGTGAAACAGTACAATTGGCGGATGCACGAATTGATTTAGCGGAAACACGGTTGACACTGGGCAACAATGGTGATTATCTGGCGGAGCAGATTTATCGTATCGATAACAAAAAAGAGCCGTATCTTGATATTCTTCTTCCCGAAGGCGCATCGCTCTGGGGGGCTCGGATTCTCACGTCAGCCGAATGGCAGCAGAAAGAACATAACAAAAATAAGGACAATATTGGATTGCCAGTGAAACCCAATATCATGCCAACAGAAATTGCCAGCCGTTATCGTCAAAGCGCAACGAAATCGCAATTGATTCGGATTCCCTTAGTCAAAACGGAAAGCGGTGATGTTGATTTTATTGTGCGATTAGTTTATGCCGGAGAATTACAAAAATTTTCCGGTTGGTCGCGGCAGGAGATTCCGTTTATTGATGTATTGAACATTCCGGTTGGTGAATCGCTTGTCCGATTGAATTTGCCGGATCGTTACGAATATCAGTTTCAAGGCAACTTGCGGCGTGTTCGGCAGGAACAGGAATCGGAAACAATCCGGCAGGTTCAATCGAATTACCAACGTCAACAGACAGACCGCTTGCGTCAAGTTGTGAAAGACTTCAATCCTTTCGCCGCTAAACGTGCGAAAATTAATCTCAAACAATTGGATTTTCCTGCTACAGTTTCCGACTCTTCAAAGAATCAATATTGGAGCGGTTCTCTCACGGGACAAGGACAAATCGTAACGAATAACAATGCGATTACGTCTCATGACGCAACGACTTTAACAGACGGAAAAATCAGTAAAATTGAAGAAGACTCTCTTGATCTTGATAACAACAACGAATCCGCTGAATTTCAATCTGTTGTTTCAGCAGATGAAACGGAAGTATCTTTTGGATCGAATAGCGCGACATTAAATTCCAATTTTTATAATCAAACAAATACATTTTCAGGGCAACTTGTTCAACAAAAAACGTTGACAATTAACAAAACAGCAAATCAACCCACAACAACCCCTTCTTCGTCATTCAATGATAATTGGTTTTCTTCCAACAGTCTTGCCAATCCAAATATGAGGACATCAGGTGTTGGCGGAACAATTGATGCCAATCAAACGAACGTACAAAATAATGTTGCAATTCAGGGCGGAAAAATTTTGATTTCGTCACAAGTTTCCCCAAGTTCACAAGTCATCCCTCAAGGTATTCCTCAAGGTATTGTTCCTCAACAGCAGGTAATACCGCAACAACATCAAAATTCTGCTATAATACCCAGTAACACCACCCAATCGCAAAATCCAACCAATTCTCTTCCTATTGGATCCCCAATAACAGAAAATAACGCAACGATTGGACAATCGACCAATCAGCCTTTTTTTTCAATTGATACTAAAACATTTCCTTTAGAACCAGCACCACCGATCATTCCTAATTCAAACGCTATAAATTTGGGTTTCTCCGTTGGTTTTTCAGATACTGTTTCAAATTATTCCGGTCAAACAGTTACAAACAGTACTTCCTCAAAGACACCACTTTCTTCTACCATGCCGGAAAGTAACGAAAAACATAATAGATTATCAGAAAGACAGACGGGTTTTGGGGGTAGGGGAGGAAAATTGGGAAGAACGGAACCATCCGCCGAAACGTCAATGTCAGTGAATAGCGGAATGCTTGTGAGTGACGGAACATACCAAGTTTTTGAAACAGAATCAACGATCAGAAGAAATAAACAGGAGATAGTCAATAGCGAAAACCTTCGGAATCTTGAAACGGAAACTGTCGAACAAATCGTACCGATTCCGATTCTTTCAACGCAGACCTCAAGTCTTGATATTGAAATTCCGTACACTGGCAAGACATTTTTGTTTACTGGAACACAAGGTTCTCTCAATCTTTCGTTCCGTCCTATCGCAGAGCGTACAGGTTCACGCAGTATTCAGATATTGTTCTCCTTGCTTGGTCTTGCCTTTTTATACGGAATTTATCGATTTTGTTTCAGTATCGGCAATCGTTTGACTTTTGACCGTCGCACTCACCGTAATATTGCAGGACTCGTTACGATATTGAGTATTCTTTCGTTAATGCTTGCACCATTAGTTTCTGTTTTGTTATTCATTTTCGCCGTCCTACTTTGGATAACATTGTTCCCCAAAAAATCAGCGATATGATTTTATAATGGATCATTGAATGCCGAAAGCAGATTGTCAATCAATATACCGAAGCCGGTATGGGCGGTAGGCTTCGCCCTTGAACAAACGCTTCGCGATGCTACGCTTCCCGTGTTCAGCTTCCTGATTTTAAAACGGCTTCAGCATAACAACAGATATTGAAATTTGAAACGTGAAAATAATCACCGCATAGCTGAATTATCGAAAAGATTTCGTCATTCTGATTTTGGCGTTTCAGTTTTCATAATCAGTAACGTTTCCTCTTTTCGTAACCGATCAATTTTGCCAACAGTATTCGCCGACTCCAGAACTTCATCACGCACAGGAACAAGGTAAACCGAATAATCGAAACGAAGTTGTTCGTTTTGAACGATTTTGTTACGCGCCAAAGGAATTTTGCTCAGAATATCCTGAATCTCTTTATTCCTTTGTTCTAATTTTGTTATTTCTGCTTGCAATTCGTTTCGTTTTTTTCGTTTTTCCGCACTTTGTCCTGTTGTACCGGTAACGAGAATTTCTTTTTTAATTGTCTCTAATTCTTTTTTCATCGTTTCAACCGTTGCGCCGCCGGTTTCCAATTCTTGTTTCAGGATATCGATTTGATGTTCCGAACGGTCATGCCAAACAACACGTTCACGTTCCACCGCACCTTCAAATGAAATCGGAACCGATGAATACGTATCGCTCCCAGCCGCAACCGTTTTTTTAGATTCAACATCCGTCTGAAATTCAACAAAAAATTCCGACGGCAAATTCGACTCCTTCACATTGACCTCTTTAATTCCCGCATCCTGGAGTAACTCCGAATCATCCGGTTTTACCGTAACATCCAACCGAAACAAAAACGGAATTTTAGTCGTTTCAAAAAACAACCGCCAAGGTTCCGCCGCAAACGGTATTGCCACCGAATATTCCGGCTGCTGCGAATCCGTAAAGTGTTCCATTAAGAAAAGCGGTTTTTGAATTTTCGGCTCAAAAAGCGGAATACTTTGAATTTTCGTTTCATCATGATTGTTTTCGGCAAAGATACGGAGAAAACCCAACGAAGCCGCAAGCGTATTCTGAAAATGTTGCGAATCCAGTCCTTCCGTGCGCCAATCTACCAACAGTCCTTGCTCCGTCAGTTTCAAATCGAACATCGGTGTTTTTTGAAGCGTGTCCGTATCAACCGCCATGACCAACCATTCAAACCGATCCGTCAACGGAACACGTGTTCCCGTCATCGAAGAATCCCCCAATAACGTATCCGATAACTCCTCCGAAGAATTTTCGGACATTTTTTCGTCTTTAACATCCGGCAATTCTGTTACGCTGTCGGTAATTTTGTTTTCCGTTTTTTCGTTATCGGAATGACTGCCCGTTTCCTTTTCGTCAAGATCACGGAAAAAAGTACGTTTACGTGTTTCTACACGAACATTCGGAATATCCAACAACGGAACGTATTGCAATTCAAGAACCAAACCAAACGGATACAACTCCGTCAATTCACCAAAAGTTTTCAATTCCGGCGGATGAACACGATCTTCCTGAAATTGCGGAACAGACATTGCTAACGGGGCTGAAAATAAATGTTCCAATAAATATTCGTCCAATTGTATCTGAATCTCTTTTTTTTGTTTCTCAATTTCAGATCGAATTGTGTTTGCTTGATCTTGAAGTTGTTTTTTTCGAGCCCGTGCAGCATTCATCTGAATCTGTTCTTGTTGTCTTTGCTGTTCTTCTTGTTGTTTCTTTTTCTTTTCTTCTTCCAACGTTACCGTATCAATTTTACTTTGCGAAATATTTTCTTCCTCTTTTGTTTTCGCCTTCTTCGGATCAGCAGAAGAACCGGCAACCGTTTTGGCATTGTTATTACCGTTTTCCCGAAACAAACTGATCAACCCTAAATTCGTAACTTGATCAAGCACCAGAAGTAAAAGAGCAAAAAGTATAGAAAATGTTACGCCGTACAAAAGATAAAACTGTCCGCGCGATTTCATATTGAGAATCGAACTAAACACATTCTGTTGTTTCGGCACTTTGATTTGTATTCGATGCGGTTCCGTAATGATCACCGGCGGTTTAATTATTGTTGCAGGTTGATCGGAATCGTTTGGGGGCGGCTGGTTCGGTTCGGATTGTTCGAGCGGCTCAGACGGAATTTCAGGATCGGTCAAAGGATCAACCGGTTGAAACAAATTTTTATCGGAGAGAAACGATTCTTTCGACTCGTCGTCCGACGGTTCTTCTGCGTGAAAAAGATTCTCTGGAACTTCATTTTTGGGCAATGTTTCTGCCAATCCGGTTCGAGCAAATTCAACATATTTTCCCTCCGGAATCATTCCCAACGGTTTTGTCAGATCAAGTACCAATTGATCGCGATTCCTCAAAAGTCGTTTCGCCATGGGCGAATCAACAAGCACCGCTTTCCATTGACACGCAATGTGTTCCGATAAATCCTTAAAATAATACGTGGAAAATGTTCCCTTCCAACGTAATTCCGCAGGCAAGAGAGAAATCGCTTCAAAAAAAAGCGGTAACATATTCATACCGGGTTGAAAGAGAAGAACCGCTTGCTGACCCGTTTGAATCGTTTCCGCCAAAATCCCTGCCCAACCGGCATCACCCGTCAATTCTTGCCAAAACGGACAAGGCAGTTGATTAGGATTCTGCAAAGCGTCATTGTCGTAAATCCGATAGGTTTCCTGATCTTCGTTATCCGGTATGAACAAAATCATTTTACGCGGATCTGTCCAACGGCGTTCGCGTGCGATTCGTTGACTTCGAGTCAAGTCGGGCGGCAACATCAGAGTAGGCAAAGGTCTGCCGTTCGTGAATCGCACCGAAGGAGTCAGCCAATCCGTAAGATGAAATCCCGGTAACGATAAAAGCCATGCCGGTCCCTCCTGAACATGCTCGTTTTCAGTCAACACAATATGATGTGCCAATTGATTGGGCTGGAAACGGTAATCCATTCCAGCATCGGCAACCCGCGATAAGGTATGCCAAATTGTGTTATGTCCGGAAAAAATCAGATGAGAATAAACAATCGGATAAAATCGAGATTCTTCCAATGCGAATGGCGTAGGAAGTTGATGTTGATATTCACTCAACGTCTCAAGCCGTTTGGCAAGATAACGGGGAATTTGCCGATCCTCCGCAACAATACAGTAACCGGAAGTATCCGGCTCCAAACCTTGAGAAACAGAGGTCAAAATCAATTCATGAGTCATGATCTATGTGATACAGATATTTTGTTTTCGAAAAGCTTCGGCAAGAGAACGGGGTACGGTTGCTTCCGCTTCGACAACATGAGCGCGGTTTTCCGCAACTTTGGCTTTCATCTCCTGCTCTTGCGCCAACGCCTGAGCACGACGTTCTTCGGCTTTAGCACGGGCAACTCGTGTATCCGCTTCCGCTTGGTCTGCCTGAAGCCTCGCACCAATATTTTGCCCAACATCAATATCCGCAATATCAATTGATACAATCCGAAATGCCGTTTGCGAATCCAATCCTCTCGCAATGACTGCTTTCGAAATACTGTCGGGATTTTCCATCACTTCAAAATGCGTATTCGCAGAACCGATTGCCGTAATAATTCCCTCACCAACACGAGCAATAATTGTTTCTTCGGTGGCGCCGCCAATGAGTTGTTCGAGATTTGTTCGCACTGTTACCTGAGCACGAACACAAAGTTCAACTCCATTTTTCGCAATCGCACTCAATGTCGAACGTTCCGATTTCCGAACATCAGGACAAACAATCACCTTGGGATTCACGCAAGTCCGAACCGCATCCAACACGTCACGACCCGCAAGATCAATCGCCGCCGCCTGATCAAAATTAAGATTAAGCGACGCACGATGCGCCGCAATCAACGCCCGAATAACATTCGGAACATTGCCACCCGCAAGATAATGCGCAACCAACCGACGTGTCGTAATACCCATCGGTCCCGAAATCGGTAAACCGGATTGCTTCGCCATGATCTTCGCCTGAACAATAACTCGCGAACGGATCTTCATCAAACTCATACTAATCAGGCTGACCATACTCACTTGCGCACGCGACATCAACGCCTGACACCAAAGCGAACCATAAAAGAAAAACGCAAGACCCAAAAAAATAAGAATCAAACCACCCACAATAATCGTCCCAAGAATAAGAATATGTTGAGACGGCGGAAGTTGTGC
>JAIRTV010000434.1 GCA_031254675.1 Planctomycetaceae bacterium
ACACTTTAAATTTCGGTTTTCGTTTCAGATACAATTATAAAATATGCTGGATTTTTAAGGATAAAATACATGTCGTGTATTCCTAAAAAACCGAATTTTCAAGTGTGATGAGTATATAATATTGATGGATGTTTTATAGCGTCGTGTTTTTATTGCATTTATCCACGGACTGTTCTAAGCCCGTCAAGTAGTTTTGGAAGGTGAAAAATTGGGTTATTTTTTACCGGTAGTTCTTTGAGTGTGCATAATGATCGTGTTGTATTGTTTTTATGCAATTATTTGAAATAGATTAAAATGTGCGGAATTTGCGGCGCAGTTTGGAGTGAACCTTCAAAGGCAATTAACAAAACAATATTAGATGCGATGACCGATATTCTTCGACATCGTGGACCGGATGATCGTGGTACGTTTTTGCAACAGGGAATTGCATTAGGACATCGTCGTCTTGCTATTATTGATTTGACTTCGTCTGGACTTCAGCCAATGCCAAACGAAGATGAAACGGTTTGGATTGTCTTTAATGGTGAAATTTATAATTTTGAACCGTTACGACGTGAATTGATCAGTCGTGGACATCGTTTTCGTAGCGAATGCGATACCGAAGTTCTCATTCATCTGTATGAAGAGGAACGCGAAAATTTGTTGCGATATCTTAATGGAATGTTTGCAATAGCTATTTGGGATGTTCGCGAACGAAAATTATTTTTGGCGCGTGATCGGATTGGTAAAAAGCCTTTATTTTACTGTAACGAACCTAATCGGTTGATATTTGCCAGTGAAATAAAAAGTATTCTAACGGTCAATGGAATTTCGCGTAATATTGATCCGACTGCATTGGACGACTATTTAACGTATCAATATATTCCTCATCCTAAAACGATTTTTCGTGGTGTTTCAAAATTACCGCCAGGTCATTTTGCTATTTGGCGGGACAATCAGTTGACGGTTCAGCGTTACTGGAATCCTGACTGGAATGAAGAGGATGAACGATTAACGTTTGAAGAATGGTCGGAAGAACTTCGGGTGTTGGTTACGGACGCAGTGCGAATCCGTCTTCGAAGCGATGTGCCGGTTGGAGCATTTTTGTCCGGTGGAATTGATTCTTCAATCACTGCCGGAATAATGCAACGAGAATGTCCGCAACAAATACGGACTTTCTGTATCGGTTTTCCGCAAAAAGAATACGATGAAACTGCATTTGCACGCCAAGCGTCGAATTTGTTTGGCACAAAACATCAGGAATCAATTGTTACTTCGGAGATTGAAGATATTTTGCCGAAAATCATTTGGCATTATGATGAACCGTTTGCCGATTCCAGTGCGATTCCGACATGGTCGTTGTGTGAAATGGCGCGGCGCGAGGTTACTGTTGCGCTAAGCGGTGACGGAGGTGATGAACTTTTTGCCGGTTATGATCGTTATCGGGCGGTTCGGTTGGGAATGCTTGCGGAAAAAATGCCAGCGATTTTAAGAACAATTTTAGCCAAACCAATTCGTAATTGCATTCCCGCTTCAACACGTCAACGTTCCATCCTTCGCCGATTGAAACGATTTCTCGAAGCACTTGGTATGGAACCATTGGAACAATATTTACAATGGATAGCCATTTTTAATCGAGAACGACGTCAAAAACTGTACACGCCAGAATTTTCGGAACAAATTTATAAATATGACTCACTTGATTTTCTACGGCAAGCCGAACAACATTGTTTACAACGTGATCGAGTAACGCGAATTTCGTTGACGGATATGCAAACATATCTTCCGTGCGATTTAATGACGAAAGTGGACATTGCATCGATGGCACATGGGTTGGAATGTCGTGCGCCGTTGCTGGATTATCGGATTGCCGAATGGTCGATGCGATTACCGATTCGGTACAAAATTCAAGGAAATTGCGGTAAAAAAATTCTTCGTGAAACGTTTCGTGATTTATTGCCGTCGGATATTGAACATCGGCGCAAAATGGGTTTTGGTGTTCCGGTGGATCATTGGTTTCGTAAACCGTTACGTGAGATGGTTCAAGATATTCTTCTCGATTCTCAAACAAGACAACGCGGTTTTTTTGAACAAAAATTTATCAAACAACTCCTGAATGATCATTTTTCCAATCGATTCGATCACGCTTATCGGATTTGGGCATTACTCGTTTTTGAACATTGGATTCGATGCTGGGGCTAATATACGCATGACATCTTAACATTCGTTTTTATTGTTAGAACACAAAATATGTTTTCAGTGACTCGAAATTTTCATGTCGAACTATTGAAAAATTTTCGCTCCAACAGGGCAATCAGTATTAGCGTAGGGCAACATCTTACGAATGTTTTTTCCCTGTCGTTGATACAATGAACTGTTGACTTCCACAACCTTTAATTTTAATGAGAAAAAACATGACTTCATCTCATTCCCAAAAAAACGAAACAATTATCAAACCATTAAGTATGGTTCATCGGCGTCAACGAATACAAAAAATTATTGAAGGAGCCACTTGGGGCTTTTTATTGAGTTCGGTCATAACAGTTTTTGTGCTATTTATTTTTCTGTTCACCGGTTTTTCCAATCATTTTGATTTTTCTGGTCTAGAATTGGTTTTGCTGATTCTTTTTGCGGTGTTATTGGGGTTTTGTTTTGGCGCGGTTGTCGGATTCTTTTTACCAATTGATCGCCATGAGTCCGCACGTCAGACAGATCAATATTATCATTTGAAGGATCGTCTTTTAACTGCAACAAAATTATTATTCCGCACAGAAATAACTCCAATGGAACATCTGCAACTTGAAGACGCTGCATGTTGTGCCAAAAATATTGTTCCGAAATCAGTTGTTCCTTACAAATTGCCATTCCGTTTTTTTACTGCACTAATCGCAACAGGAATTGCCTTAGTTACCGGAATTGTTTCATCTTATTTTGTGCAACAACAAAATATGGTTACTGCTGCGCGATTACCGGAAATTATGAATACCGTCGAAACAATCCAAAGTGAACTTGTTGAAAAAATTGAAGACTTAGCAGAACAAAATCCCGAAGAAAAAAAACTTCAGGAACTTTCTCAAGAACTGCAAAAATTGGTTGGTCAACTTGATCAATCGGCAACGGATCCCAAAGAGGCTCTTGCCACGCTTTCCGAAATGGAAGAAACGATTCGTTCGGTGTTGAGTGAATTTCAGATGGAAACATTCGACGTTTCGATGAAGGAAGTAGCTAAAGCCATGAGTGTTTCTGAAGCAACCCGTGCAATTAGTCAGGCGTTGAATGATGAAAAATACGTCAAAGCAGCGGAAGAACTCGAAAAATTTGATGCCCAATCAATGGAAACAATGTCAAAGCAAGAACGTAACGCAATTGGTGATCAAATGAAAAAAACATTGGACAACATGGACTATCGTAACCAGAAAACACTTCAAAAAACTACACAAAAATTAGCCGATGCTTTTGAACAAAATGACGGAGAAAAAGTTCAAGAAGGAACTGATGAATTTGCTGCTGAATGCAACAAACAAGCTCTTCGCAAAGAGATCAGTAGTAATCTTGAAGGTAAACTTGCTTTGTTGGGACTTTACAAATCGGAATGTAACGGAAGCGGTGGACAATCCGAGAATGCCAATAACGGTAGCAGTAATACAAATATGTCTGATTCAGCAGATAAAAATTGGGGAACTGGTGCCGCAGGAGCCCCGACTTCTGGTAAAGAAACTCATCTTGACAGTCAACGCGAACAAAAAAATATTACCGGAATTATTGGTCAAGGTGAATCGGAATATGAAAAATTCAATTCCAATGAAGTAACACAGGAAAAAATTATACGTGAACAACGTGAATCGTTTCAGGAATATCATAAAATTGCGGAAACGGTTCTTGAATCGGAACCGATTCCGCTCGGTCAACGCCAAATGATCCGCCGTTATTTCGAATCAATCCGACCAAACGATAAAGAAATAAAATAAGTAATATATTGACATGATTATAAATAATTGTTATATTTAACAACGAGTATAGGTGTTTGTAGTTAGACCCAATTTAACCTTGCAGGAAGTTCAGATGGTTGATTTCAAAGTTTTCGTTAGTGTTTATCGATATTTGTGTTTGTGCTATTCTGTTTATACCGGATTCATCCATTATGGGTATTATAAAATGATTGCATACTCAAAAAATTTTTCCAGAATACAAATGATCAATAGGTCGAGTGCAAGCGGAATTGGCGCGCGTACGAGTGTTTAAAATGTCATTGTGCGCGCCAATTTCGCTTGCATTTATCATAACGATAAATATGATTTTTTATTTTATTTTTTTTGTTTTAACAAAAATTTATGAGAGATTATTAGTGGTTGATCATTTGGTTCACATCTTCTTAATCTGTAAAAATTAATGATATGTTTTTTTAAGATTACTTCGACACGTACCAACCTGTTTGTCCATAAATTATCAACCTCCCAATTGCTACCCATGACGTTTGCGAATCCATTGTTGTTGGTTCGTTTGATGAATATGATGATTCCTTTTAACGGCTCATTACAGCA
>JAIRTV010000646.1 GCA_031254675.1 Planctomycetaceae bacterium
AGCAAGTTCCAATTCGACTGGTATTTTGGGAAATTCTGTCATAAAAAAATTTGACTGATTTATTTTGGAATTTGAGAGTCATTTTTTACTCCCTGCAAAATTCTACTTTGCAGGGAGACGATACTTTACTTTAACTAACCGTAACATTTCATTCAACACACGAATTGATTCGTAATTGTTCAAAAAAACGGTGTACGAGTGTTATGTTACGTTACGTGTGTATTGTACTAAAAGTCTGACTATCTGGACTAAAAGCCTTTGATTTTTGATCGATCGAGCATTCTGTTGTTTTCGGCTGCTGCGAAGATTTTGATCATATTCGCTAAAACCGTAACAGCGGTGCCGGAAACACTGATTTTTCCGTGCATTGTCTTGTCAATGACTTCGACGGAAGAAGTAATTTTTGCATCTGCTCCGACAGCGGAAAGTAATTCGATGGATTTGATGATTGTATCCGGTGCGGTATTATCGCTATATTTTTTCAGGAGTTTGCCGAGTGGTTGCAAGGAAAACTGAATCATTGGTTGTTTTAGTGGGACGGGAGTTTTTGTATTGGTTAGGGCTTGATGAAATGTTTTTTCTGTTTTGTCGAAATCTAATCCGACCGCAACCGCAACCGCTTCATTGTCCTTGAGTGCCCAGAAGAGACTGACCGTTTCTTTTGCCAGTGTTTCCGGCAATTCATGTCCTGCTGCGGCTTCCTCCAGCGGAATTTTCAAACTCGAAACGTTAAAACCTTCAATTGTTGTGTTATTCTTTTTGAGGTATTTTTGTAAAAATTCATTGACATCGTTTTCGTCGTGTTCTTTTTTGATTCGGTCAAAAATTTTCGTGCCGAGTAGTTCGATTTCTGCGGTTTCGGCGGCGGTGAACGCTAAGAGGAGTGTTGGGTCGGCGTTGAGAGAGACGGCGAAATCATATTTTCCTTTTTTCAGGACGGCGGTTACGATTTTTTTCAGTGATTCGAAAACCACATTGCCGAATTCGGCTTCTTCGTCGGTTTCTGATTGTTCTTCGGTTTGTGCTTGAGCGGCATCGAAGAACTGTTCGAGGGTTCCTATTAAAACGTCAACATCTGATGGTGTTAATGTTTCGACATCGCTGAGAGAAAAGATGAGATCATTTTGATTGCCGAGAAATCCGTTGAAGATTGTTTTTGCGTTTTTGTAATCGATTATTTGTTGTTCTGATTCAGAACCTTTTTTGGGAATGGTGCTGGAGATTAGGTTGAGATCGGCGGTTTTGGGATCGAAAGCGAGTCCGCAGGTCATGGAGCTGATTTCTTCGTAAATTTTTCCGAGACCTTCGTTGAATTGTTCGATTACTTGTGTTGCTTGGGGACCGCCTTGCATTGCCAGAAACATTTGTGGTAGAGCCAATGCGGTTTCGATGGAGTCGAGGCTGGTGCTTTCGAAATCGATTTTGAATCCTAGAGTTGTTTTTTCTAATCCGGTGAAGAATATTTTGGGGTCATCGGGAATGGACAAGACGGAATCTTCGGCGACAACGACGACATAGCCGTTTTTCTGGTGAAAGAGATAATTTCCTAACGGGCTATTGATGATATATTTTCCGTCGCTTAGTTTTTTCAATCCGGTGGTAATTGTTTCAAAACCGGGTAAGTTGACGGCGTTGAGGTCGTTGATTGGCAGGATGAGGAGGGGTTCTTTAATTTCTTGACCGTTACTGTGCAGCACGAACCCGAACATTCCTTTGGGGTTGAGACCTGCTAAATCTTTGAAGGGGGCAACGGCGTTTTCGAAATCTTTTGATGTGCCGGCGAGTTCGGCGATTTTTTCGGCGGTGTTCAAAAGAGTTTCCGGTGGAGCGGCTTTGATGGTGAGAAATGCTTTTAACTCATCCGCTGAAAGCATTGTCGAAAACAGCATTGACAAGGCAATACATAGAGTTGTTACGAAATTGGTACTGCGTAAGACAAAATTTTTTTTCATGTTTTTTTGGGGATTAAAGGGATTGGTGATAGGAAACCGCAAGATCGACAGACAGGCTTCAATGATGAACAGTCTTGCCATGAACTTTTGGAAAGGTTGCAATATACCACGAATACAATCTTCTTGCAAGCAACCGTTTATTTTTTTCCTTTGTTCTTTAATTTTTTTGGGTGTTTAAAATGTTCTTGAAGTTTTTTGCGGTTGAACGAGCGATGACTAATTTGTTACTGGAATTTTGTTAAAATCTTGAAACGCAATTAAAAAACGTGCGAACGATCAAAAAACTTTATTTCTTGATTGACCGCAACTCAAAACTTGGGCAATGACTTATTTTTATTTCGGAAGAGGATTTATTTTACGCTACAGTTTGTCGAACCTGGTGTTACATTTTACCTATTTTACTCAAATTATAAAACGAAAACGTTGTTTCAAAATTCACGATAATTCTTTTAAACTTCGCCTCTATTTTGGTTCGATTAGTAGAGAGGAGAAATACTGGCGTACTGATTTTTTGAAAAACGGAATTTTCAAATTTTTGGAATGATCTGTTGTTATTTTGTTGCCTGGTATGTTCTCGATTTTGGGCAACTTTGTTTTCTCAAGAGGAGTTTCACATCACGTGTTGTGGTGTGTTATATTGTTTCGATTTCCGATAAATGATTCTTTCTGAACATTGCTAACGATGAAAAAAATTACCGAAAAAAAAGTCCGTTTATTGTCCCGAAAATCGCTGACGGCGATTGCTCTTTTCACTGCGTTGACCTTGCCTACAAATTGGGTAAATGCACAAAATGCGGCTAATTTGCAAAACAAAATTAATGGTGCCGCTTCTGGCAGTACTATTAGCATCGACAATATTACATTTGGGCAAACAGAAAGTGCGATTATCGTTGGTACAGCCGACCTGACAATTCAAGGTAGTGGAACACCAAGTAATTTCGATACAAAAATAAAAGACTTGATTTCCAGTATTTTATTAAAAGACAATTCAGTAACTGTATCTGACATCACCAATATTTTTACACAGACTCAATTTACAAGTCCTTCATCGTCCATTACTGGTG
>JAIRTV010000009.1 GCA_031254675.1 Planctomycetaceae bacterium
TGATAATGACCAAGATAATGTTCGCCATCCTGATCAAATTGGAGCAACATCAAATCAATACTGCCCAGCAACCAGACAATCATACAAGACATTGCCATTGTTGCCGCAACCGCCAACGAAATTCGCGCCCGATGATACCATGCTTCTCGAAAAATAAGATTAATAAGCAAAGACATTTGTTAGTGGATAGTTGAAAGTGGATAATTGAAAGTGAATAGTTAGTACAACGGAATGGTCAATATTTGGGTGAGATTGCCGAGCGTTCGATTGTCAACCATAAATATAATTAAACATGATAATTAACATTTTATGACCTATTTCCTAAACCGATTCTGCATGTCGGGAAGCATTTTCTCTATGTTGGAAAACCGATGGAGGCGAGGCGATTTTCCCGACAGAACATCGCCAACCTCCAATATTAACCGTAACACTTGAGATTATGGTTGGCTGATTTCGATGTTTCGGTAGGCAACGGGACCGTGATTGCCTTGCAACATTAAGGGACCGGTTGCCGACTCTTTCATGGTAATACCGCCGCCGGTTGGAGCTTTTGCTTCAACATTTTCCTGAACGATTTTACCGTTGAGCGTGATTTTTTTGAACAAAGCGTTGGCGATTTTATTCCCATTGGCGTCGAATTTCGGGGCGACAAATTCAATTTCATATTTCTGCCATGTTCCCGCTTCGGCGGTGGCATTGGTTTTTGGAGCGGCGGCGCTGTAAATTGCTCCCATGTCGCCTTGACCAAGTTTATCGTCCGGTTTGCCAAAACTATCCGCAACCTGAACTTCATACTCGCCCAAAAGATAAACACCACTGTTAGAACCTTTCGTCAAAAAAAGTTCGAGCCGTACCGTACAATCTCCAAATTTTTCTTTTGTGTAAATATCAACACCTGGTCGTGGTTTGAGTTGTCCCCAATTGCCGGGAACCGTGTTGACGAGGCAAGGAATATCGCCTTCTTTCAGAGGCGAAAAAACCAAATGCCGTGGATCATTCGCATCCAACACCACCGTGCCAACCTTCCAAGCGTTTTCTGCTTTAGAATTGACGAGTTGCCATTGACTGGCAAGATTCTCGTCTGACAAAATAAGTTGCTTTGTCTGAGCAGAAACAGAAGAAACAAAAATCAACACAAACACCAATGACAGAAACGTTGTTTTCATTGTTCTCATTGTCTAAAATTCTCCCATTGTCAAAAGGATTGAGAAAGTCGATGGCAACATGTCGAATGTTACCCAAGACCGGAAACCACAAAATTCCACAACAGTATAACCGTTCTCCATTTTCCTTGCAACTAGTGCGACGCATTATTAATAGTGGAGAGTTGACAGTGGAGAGTGGAGAGTGTCGCACGCGGAATTATCCACTATTAACTTTCCACTCTCAACTCAATTGGTTGACGTTGTATTTTTTGCTCTTTATAATGAATTGCTGTTCTGTTTATGTTGACCAATCGCCAACCACAAACCCCACAATTAAATTATTATGCCGATTACATTGCCTCCTATCAATCGTCGTTGTTTCGTTACGGGAACATTGAGTGGTGTTGTTTCTTTGTTGTTTCCTTCGGTGTGGGGAGCGGAATCGGTATTGCCTTCCCAAGACGTTTGGGCGTTCCTTTCCGACACGCATATTCCGGCGGATCGGAAAAAAAACGGCGGAAAACAGCCAATTAACCCTGTCGAACATTTTATCAAAATTCGGACGGATATTCTTTCTGGTGAAATTGGGCGACCTTATGGTCTTATTGTGAGTGGTGATTGTGTTTATTCGCATGGTTTGCCGGAAGACTACAAAACCTTGCTCGAAGAATTTCAACCGTTTCGCGAACAAGGATTGCCGGTTCATTTTGCGATGGGCAATCACGATAACCGTCAAGCGTTTCTCAATGCGGTTGCTCAGGCGACCGGACAACAGACGCCGCAAACAATTCCTTCGCGACTTCATTCGATTGTTGAAACACCGAAAGCCAATTTTTTTCTTCTTGATTCGTTGGAGAAAACCAACCAAACTCCTGGATTGTTCGGCGAAGAACAACTTCAATGGTTGAGTGATGAGTTGGATTCTCGCCGAGATAAACCGGCAATTCTTGTTGCGCATCACAATCCCGATTACTCGCGACATATTATTAAGGCAACCGTTGCTCTTCAAGACACAACACCTTTTTTTGAACTGATTCGTGAACGCAAACAGGTTAAAGCGTATTTTTACGGACATACTCACACATGGCAAACGCTTCGGGTTGGTGGGATTCACATGATCAATTTGCCGGCGACCGCGTGGTTGTCCAACCCGACACAAACTCATGCGTGGGTTTTGCTCACCCTCAAAGACAATGGCATCTCGTTAACGTTTCGATCAATTGATCCTGAACATCCAAAACACAATAAGGTGTTTGATTTTGTGTGGCGATAATGGGGTTGTTTCGGTTATTCTAATATTTTTGAACTGATAATAACGGGTCGGTAATGCGGATCGCCATTTTCTTGCGAATACACTGTACCGCGACGAAAACCAACCGGCGTACTACGATCAATCAGATAAAATGC
>JAIRTV010000056.1 GCA_031254675.1 Planctomycetaceae bacterium
TAGAGAATCATTCCTTTTGAATTTTCGTTTTCTATTGTTTTTTATTTTTTCACGTGAATTGTTATCTAAAACTTCAACCTTTTTCAGTACAGAAAAAATGACGACACAATTTGTTGCACTATTTAAGAAAGAGTTCCGACAACAATATTTGTTGGCGTTGGCGATGTTGTTGTTCAGTTTTTTGCTTCAATTTGCCGCGTTTGCCATGGCATTCTTTCCCGATGTCTTTGGTCAGATTGCACCATCGCTTTGGAGTTGTTCCATTGCGTTGGTATTAACGGTATTGTATGCCGGAGCGGTAACTGCTGTTTCATTTTCTGTTGAACATGATGACAAAACGTTCGATTTTCTCCGTAATTTACCGGTTTCACCGTTGACGGTGATGCTTGGTAAAGTTGCGTGGATTGTTACGGGAACAATTTTTGTTTTGATCTGTTCATTAATTCCGTCATTTCTTTCACCAGGAATAATCGACGATTGGAAGAATCTTGATCCAAACTCAAATATGAGTTTTAGCATCATCAATACGGGTCTTATCATTATTACGGGTCTTATCATTATTAATGTTTCTGTTTGGGGACTCTTTTGGTCACCGTTGTGTCGTCAACCCCTTTGGGCTGTTCTTGCGACTTATGCGTGTACTGCTCTGAACCTTTTCCCTGCAATTCTTCAAATTCCCGCGATAAAAAACGATGATTACAATTATCTCTACAGAGAAACATTTATTGTACTCATTACTATTATTGTAGGAATTGCTGCTGTTTGCTCAATGTTACGATGGTTCAAAAGAGCAAGACGACAAAACAGCGGAAGGAGTATTTTTCAGCATAAATATATTTTTAGTTACAATGAAATAATGCCGGTCAGTCCGTTTTTCGCCCTTTTCTGTCAATCAGTATGGCAGTCTCCCATGTTGTTGATTTTCGAATTTATTTCTTTAGTTACGATAATATTCTATGTATTTATTAACTTCTATTTCTATCATTTTAATGAAACAAATATGTTTTTTTATATAGCATTTCTCTGTGGCGGTGTTATTTTACCTGCGATTATTTTTGGTGGTTGTATTTTCGGTGCGGATCAAAGAAATCAATCGTTTCGTTTTTTGAGCCGATGCGGTATTTCACCGGCAAAAATCTGGTGGAGTCGTATTTTATCGGTTTTGTTCGTTTACATTCCGTTTATCGTCATCGCGAACGTTTATTATCTCGTTCGAAATTCATTTCCAACGTGGGCTAACAATTACGAGTTATTGCTGATTTTCGTATCCATAACTTATATATGGTCGATACCACTTTCTGTTGGAGCATTTGTTTCGATTTATTGTCGAAGTATGCTTATTTCTGTTGTGACGACCGGTGTGATTAGTATATTGCTTTTTCTTTGGATGTCACTGGGATGGTTTTTAGGTCATTTTAATCCATTGTGGACAACATTACCGTTAGCAATTGCGTTGTTGGTTGCTTCACGACTTCGTGTTACGGATTGGCTTCGAGAACGGAACACATGGAAAAGTTTATTAAAACCGCTTATTCCGTTTTTTATAACAATTACAATAATTATTCTTATTGTTCCATTGGTTCGGATTTATTCCATTCCCTATGTTTCATTAGATGAAATCGAATCCACACTCAACAAAACTGATATTGTGGAACGTTTGAGTTCTGAAGAACGCAAAAAACTGTTTCAAGAAACAGCCGCACGTTTAACGCAAAAACTCACCAAAGGAGATATAGCTCGAATGAAAAAAGAACACAAAATGATTTCTCGTTTTCAAGATTGTTCTGATCTTTTGTCTTTTGACACAAACACTCACACAGACGAGCAATTGAAAATCTCTTTGAAAAATAAACAGACAACCTTAAAAGAAACACTCAAAAAGATGCCTCTTTTTGAATCATATATTTTGCATAATTATGAAATAAAAACACGTATCGTTAATGAAGGATTGGAATCAATTTATTTTTTCGGTTCAGACATGAATATGGAAAAACACGTTCTAACACGTTGCCGTTATTTGCCTTGGGAAAAAACAAGACTTTTACGATTATTTCATTGGCAGTTACGTTATTATCTTGACACATGTGATCCTTCGGGTGTTTATTTGTCCGATTATAGAAAACACAAAATATTCATTCGTATTGAATATGCTAGAGGAGGATTTTTGGATTCTATACCGACCGAATGGTTACTTCTATCTAACGATTATTTTCGTGCTACTTCTATGAGTCGGTTGCAACTTGTTTATGTATCATTATATCTTTGGTATTTGGAACATGATAAAACGTTACCGGAATCGTTGGACGAATTGGTTGGAACGTATCTGGACGAAATTCCGCGTGATCCGCGAACCGGTACAATAATAGAATATAATCCAAAAAGAAACGCTTCGTTAGGAATCGCTTCGTCGGAGATTTTTGGTCGTTTCCATCTCTATCACCCTCCAAATTATCCTTATTTGAAATTAGAAGAGAACCTCCTTAGTCTCCTTTTTTTGCCAGCGTCAGAATGAATTTTTGTTTCTCGTTGTAATGTATGTACTTGTAAGCGTTCACGGTAATTTTCTCTATTGCGTGTTTTTTTTACTACAAGGCAAAAATTCCGCGTGCGACACTATTCACTCTCAACTTTCCACTACTCGAATAACGGTCTGTAGAATACCGCCATTTAGATAATATTGTAATTCAACCGGCGTATCAATACGAACTTTAACTCGAAATTCCGTCTCACTAAAAAGATTGGCTTTAACTTC
>JAIRTV010000125.1 GCA_031254675.1 Planctomycetaceae bacterium
AATATTGAGCGAACCGCCTGCCGGTTGTAATTCGCCATTCATAATACTTCCGCCGATTTTCACCCGATGGATGGAGTTAATATTGTAAAGCCCGTTCATTATATGGGCAAAATCCACAATAACCATACCTGTATTATTGTTCTTAATTTCTTTGAACTGCCACAAACAATAACCGGTTTTCGGTTTTCGCCATTTGACTAATTTTGATACAATTTCATTTGTAACATCTAACTGGAATTGTACCAATTGCTCGTATTCATAATAGGTTTGTGTTTCGTTGGCAATTTCGGCGCGTACACATATTGATTTGCCGATTTTGTTACCGGTTAAATTGGAGTAAAGTTGTAATCCTGCGGTGGAATGAATAGGCATTGTTAATCCCTTATTTTTTTCGGCAAAATAACGAAACACGAAAATTTATGATCGTTTTGGATTTTATCCAGCCAAATCATTTTGAGCGGTGAGGGAAATTCACCGTGTGAATTGACCAGATTACAGTATTCCATTGGATAACTTTTGTCATCTTTGTGATACGGCAATGTAAAATAATCTCTCAAACACACGACATGCGCTTCTTTGGTGTTATACTGAGTTGTTGCAAACTCAAACCGGTTGCTTCCCTTGCCGTCAACATTGCGCCACGAAATTAATTTCCATTGCGCCGATGACAAAAACAACACCGGTAACCCCTTTGAAAGACAAAGCGCAATCTCATTTACGTTGGTCGGAAACGCAACCGGATATTTATCGGCTTTGTGTTTATATTTGTTATAAAAAAATTCCCAATCGGATTCCTGATAGTCCAATTTTGAAACTTTATCATTATTCCAAATGTTTTTATCAACGCCTTCCAACACCGACGCAGGCAAGAATCCGATTTGTTCAATCGCAAGTGCCGCATCACTTCCGTACATACCGATTTGGTCTTTAGTATATTTTGTTTCAATATTTCTACCCGCGAAATGTGTCCACGCAATAACATAACACTCATTCGGTTTGCCGTGGTACTCCAACATTTTTTCACCAGCCTGCGTCACCGCACAGGCAACACACATGCCGTTGTGGTTTTCAATTTTGTACCGGTGCGATTCCGGTACTTCGCTGGACATCGGCGCATCCGGTAACGATTTTACGTAATCGATCAAACATTCTTGTCCGAATGATGCCGCGACAAAAATCACCAACCAAAATAGAATAAAGTATAATATTGTTTTCATTGTTTTTTTTGTCTGAATAATGATCTTCATGATTTATTGAGGACGATGATTTTTTTATAATTATCGTCCATCAAACAATCAAATAAATCATCGTTCAAGACTTGCATCTCCGTTTTCGATTTTTTCCGCTTCAAGAGCTTTCTGTTTTGCGGCGATTTGTTCCTGTAATTCAACGATAGCCGCGTTATAGGAAGTAATTAACGTTTCGCAATCAGTCAATTCTGTTTGCGCTGTTGTCAATTGTTCTTGTAACGATTCCAACGCCGCCGCCAACGCCGGATTCTCGACAACAGTCATTGCCGTCATCTGATTTTCCAGATTCGTAATTTGTGTTGTCAATTGTGTTTGCTTTGTTTGTTGTGTTTTCAATTGGTTTTGTACCAATTTTAATGTATCTTGCAAACCTTTAATTTCAGATTCCTGTGTGGCGTATTTTTCCCGCAATTCCACAATCCGAAATTCCTCATTGGCTAATGCTTTCTCTTGTTCTGTCGGCTCTGGTAAAACATTACTGGCACATAAATTGTAAAACGTACCGGCATTGATATTTTTATTGATAGACCGAACCGAACCATCACCCATCGCCGCAACAATAACCCCCACATGATGACTACCCCATGAATAGTTTCCTCTCCAAGCATTATCATTGTCCGGTTTTGTCCAGTCTCTCATATCGTACCAAAAACGATTGTGTAATACTGTATCGTCTTCAGAAAACGGCGTTTCCTCATCCGCAACAATTGGCGTTTCGGCATTATCAATACATTGAGCCGCCATTTGTGGTACTGACTTTAATGCCTGTAACCCGCCGTTCCAGATATTCGATTCGAAATTATCTCCGGCAATCGCCCACGAAGGAATATATTTTTCTGATACGATTAACGTATTGCTTTTCCCTTCGCTCCATTGATCGCTTGTCCGAACATTCCAGTATTGATTCTGTTTACGATTGATTTCGTAAATTGCAAATGGACTTTCCAATTTGAATAACGAAAAAGTAAGCGTAACGTATCGTCTGTCAAAATCAGACCATATCATCGGCGTAGCATAGTCGGTTGGCACGCCATAAAATCGGTCATTCCAATCTGTCCGAAATTCTGAATCAATTTCCGTTTTGATTGTTGCGGTCGCTTGTCGTGACGCATCTCGAAATTCCGTAACCGTCAATAAAGCGTCCTCACACGCCAGCCAATCAATCAAGGATTCAGCGTCCTTTTCCGCACGTGTTCGCGGGTCTTGACTTGTTAATGATACAATATCTAAATTGTATCGGTTATTGTCAATCAGTGTGTTATGCACTGATTCGTAACCCATGTAAGGCAATATTCGCAAGTTCCAGCCCGGATATTTGTCGATAACTTTAAGCGGCGGTAAATATCCCTTTGCCGTTTCATATCCTGTTACGCCCCGCGATAGCGTTGCAAGTTTCGCCTTACAAGCGATAACATCGGACGTTTCATTTGCTGTTTGCACGGCTTTGATTCCAATTGGGAACAAAACTAATGCAACAATAACTAACACAATTAAATCTACTAATCTTAATCTCATGGTAAAAATAGTCTCCTGTTAAATAGTCTTTAACCAAGATTTTTGGTCAATCCTGATAATCTTGTTAAAATCTTGGTTTTAGTCGATGAATACTGTTGCGGCTGGTTTCGGTATCCAACCTTTGTTAAAAATATTGGCGTCGATATTTTTTGAAATCTTTTTGACGCTTCCGTCCAGCATACCTACGCTCAACGTTTCGGGGTGAACACTCCCCCATAAATATTCACCTGTCTGAAAATTAGACGGGTAACGAATATTTCCGTTTCCTATCAAAAACGATAATTCGCTTTCGACTTCATTGTTTTTGACCGCAATCGGGTGTTTTTCGGTAACAATTGGTACGCCGTTTTTATCAAATTTCGGTGTGTTTTCTGGAATTGTTTCTGGTATTGTATCCAAGTTAATGTATCGCATTGAACTGTTAAAGGCGTTTATCGTAGCATGAGTACGATGTAAACCGCCATTCCACATATTGCTGATCGGCGTATCATTGGTCAACGCGAAATTCGGGATATATTTTTCGCCGACAAAAAAAGTCGTGGATTTATTTATTCCCTCGCTTTTCGTAATGTTTGCGAAATTTCCATCTTTGTCGTATTTGTACGTGTCGAGCACAAGCGGACGTTTTGAGTACGCAACGGCGTAATCACTGACAACACCTCTCATGCACGATTGTTCATACAAGTCGCTATCAAATTTCAAATTTTGAAACGAATTTGAATAAATTGTGTCCGCTGTAACTTTTTTGATTAGCGGTTGCGATTGTCTGTTTGGGCAACGATATTCAGGGACATTGGCTAATGCCGCGTGAATCTTTGACCAGTTTATTCCCTCGCCATCGTTTTTTGTAACGGCGTCAATCGGATTGCCCGACGTCTGCATTGTAAACCGATACCATGTTTTTGGATTTCCGGAAAATATTGACGTTACGCCGACGGTGTTTCTGTCACCAATATTGTAAGGATCAACAGGAGTTGCGTTGGCGTCGGTCAGTACTCCCTGAAAATCCTTATCAAATAAATGATTTTCTTTGAGTAGGTTGTACTCACCCAAGTGACCATTGACATACGGCAATATATGCAATAAATAACTCGGGTGGTTGTTCACGGTTCGCGCAGGTGGCAAATATCCATAAACATCCTCATAGTTGAGATTTCCATACACAACTTGAGCGATATTGTGTTGGCATGTCATTTGCGTGGCGTTTTCGTTTGCATGTTGCACTGCTTTAACGCCAAACGCAAATAGTACAAACATGACGATTGTAATTGTAACTAATTCTATTAGTTTCATTGTTTAATTTCTCCTGTTTTGATTTCCGTTTCAGTTGGTTCTCTGTCGAACAACCCGACAAAGTTACCGATATTGTTACGTCTTCTTTGTTCCGTCATTCCTTTCCAAAGAAGGGAAAATGATTTTTTGTTAAAAGAAGGTTTTTTTTTACTGTTTTTTGGTTTCATTTTTTATGAGTGGTTATCGTTTCCGATTTTTGCGGAAACGCGGTTTACTGATTTTCATTTTCAGAACGTTCTCCGAAAACGGGGCTAGTCCCTGTGATTCCCGATAGGCATTGATGTCGTCCAATGCCCAAACTGCTTTTTCGTAACCGGACGGCATGGACTGCGTACCGTACCAATCGTCTTGATTACTCCATGCGTAATCTGGCGGCAATGCGCCCGGGAATTGCCAGTTATTGTTGTAAATCCGGTAAACTCCCAGATTCTGATAAGGGTCACGCTGTCCGGCAGTTGCTTGCGTGTAACCGTAATCGGCAACAAACAGCATGACACACAAACACAATATGAAACTAAGTAATTGTTTCATCATTAATCTCCTTTGTTTCCGGCTTTTTTTTAACGAGTTCAAGGTCGATGCCGGATTTATCGACTTTGACTTTTTTTGACCTCAACAATAATACGACAATGATTATTGTTATACAAATAAGTCCTGTAATGAGTACTGGTGTTGTCAATTCAAAGTTTGGTCTAGTTTAGACCATGTTTAGAGCGTTGGAAAATTGTAAGTGTTGGGGTCGAGTTCAATGGCGGTGTACGGGTTCGGATGTTTTGCTTTGCCGTTGACGTAAACCTCACTACCGGTTTCAATACCGTAATATTCCGTATTCTCATTGAGACCGGTGTCCTCAATAACCAATTCCCGAAATTTTGTAACTGACAAGTCTTGTACTTTGACAAATTCTGTCGCATACTCTCCGTTTGTTGCCGTTGCGGTAACTAATTTTTCAAAATAAATATTGCAAGATTCGTTGTAAAACAAGATCGGACACTCTTCAACAGCATTTAATGTTACTGCTTCAAAAAACCGAATATTATTGTTATTGGTAAACCGTATCGAGTTGGCAGTAATGTTGCCGCGAAACTGAACCGATAACAAACCAACAAAATGAAGTGTTTCGACTGTTATATCGTTTTCGATAATAAGACTGATTCCTTTATTATTGTCCAAATATAACGTTTCCGTCCCGTGCGTGAAACCGGTTAACACAATATGGGCGCTTGTAACATTATCCAACACGGCAACACATTTATCCCATGTTTGGAAGGCGGTTTCGCTTGTTAAACCGCTGTTATTATCATTACCATTATCTACATCGATGTAGATGTAACGAAACCCGCCGCCTTTCCCGCCGCCGCTGTCGCCGATTTCGATTTCGTCAGGCGATTGGATCGGAATGAGATTATGAAGATATTCCCCTGCCGGTACGCCGGACGTATTTAATAACTGTGCGGAATATGTTCCGTCAGAGTTCTTTTCAAAGTTCCCGCCAACCCACACATTGTTCGCCTCGCCCAAATCAATTGCTTTGATTGCATTTTCGACATCTTCTTTGGTTGCGTAATCGGACAAATCCAGTACGGTTTTTGTTTCCTGTTCCTGATAAGTTGTACCATCCCACCAGTAATCCGGTTCGTTTGTTTCAATAATGTAAATTGATTCCCCGATTTTCAAGTCGGCTGGTGTAATACCGTCCGGTCGCGTGTAATCGCTTTCAATCCAATCGTCTAATTGTTCCGTCGAATCAAACACAATTCCGATACGCGCACCGGTTGCAATTTCAATCGCTTGCTGAAATTTTGCGTTGACGTATGCTTTTTTTACGTAATCGTCGCTGATTCCGGGATAATTGATTTCGAGTGAAATTCTGGACGCGAAAATGTTACCGGAATCGTCTCCCAATACAATCCGGTTGTTTCCGGTGGCAATGGCTTTGATTCTTACAATGGTCGGTTGTGGAAGATGGTTTGTCCAATCAATGAGGTTGCTGCTTGTTGCAATTTGTCCGTTTGAATTAGTAACGATAAAAATACCGTTTTGGGAATCGTAACCTGTTCCTGTAATATGGGCGTTTCCGGAGAACGGCGAAACAATCCGTTCGAAGTCTGTTCCATCCGTACCGGTGATAAGTGTGTTGTTATCCCCGCCGATTAAAAACGTTCCTTTGGCGAAAGTAACGGTTAATAAGTCCTCGGTTGTCGGAGAAACGGCGTCCATAAAATGACTTGCGTCATCTGAAATACAGATTTTCCCGCCGTTGCCGACAGTAACAACAATATCATTTCCGCCTTCAATGTCATTGCATTGAGCGGTGATGTTCGGCGAATCGGCTTGATCGGTAAAACTGATATTTCCGTTTTTAAAAGACGAATGTAAAATTTCACCGTCCGAGCAAAGAATTAAAAAAGTACGATTATAGTAAGCAATTGCTTCAAAATCGTAATTATCTTTCATGTTATAAATATAATCCCATGCTTTGCCGTCGCGTGAAGTGGAATATCGTTTTGTTTTGTCAATTGAAACGAAAATATTGTTCTCATTATCATCAACTCCGAACGCAACGCCGACAACCGGAATATTGCCGAAAGGTTGGGTATCGGACAATGTCCAGTTTCCGTTATTGTCGGAGTAGGCGATTCCCGCTTCGCCGACGAAAACGTGAACATCGTTACCGTAACAGCCGTCATGAATAACTGTTGAAACGCCGAAACCTTGCTGGAACGGACTGATTTGCTCTAAAAATTCCAGCCCTTGTCCGCCTTTGATCACATTGACAACTTGCTCAATATTGATTTCGGTCGGTGGCAAATGTTCTTTCGGTACAAAATTTTCATTGTCTAATGGGGCAACGCCGTTAGGCAATCCGCGTGCCCAGGCCATGAATTGTTCCGGTATCTTGATATTCTCGTCAAGATACGGCAATCCCCAACGTACCGGCGTTTTCGTTGTGATACCGGTATCGGGGTCGATTGAATTGTGGTATTCGGTTGCAATACCGATAAGCCATCTTATAAATTGGTCTGGTATTTGTGCATCACGATTGAGCGGCGGCACTCCGTACCGGTCAACAACCTCTTGGTCGTCAACAATTTTGTACGTTGTCGGCACTCCGACACGTTTTTCCATGACCACACCCCTATCGGGAATCACGGCGTCCGCTCGCAAATATTGGTTACTTTCTCCGGGATAAGGAAGGTCGCCTAATGGGTTTGGTTCGGTGTTGGACGGACCAACGCCCGCCTTCATATTGCCGACGAACAACACATCGCTAACAGAACGCGAAACAATAAATTGCCCCGCATCCGTTCCGATAAAAAACCGCTCGTTGGAAAAAACAAAACCTGCAGCGCGGATTGTGGACGTTGTTTTTGTATCACGTCCGACCCAAGAATCGGCGTTCGTCGAGGTTCTTAGTGTTCCGTTTTTACCCGCAATAAGATACGTCGAAAAATCAAAAAAACCGATATGTAAATCGGAAGTTGTACCGGTGGAAAAAGGAGACCAATTGCCCGCGACCGTTCCTTTTAACGCCCTTCCGTATTTTCCAATGGCGACAAAAAAACCATCGCCCGTAAACACGCAATTCCATTGTGTATCAGAGGGGGCGGGTGATTGTTCTTCGTTCCAGTAGGCGGGGTCGGTTGTTCCGACAATCCGGTTGTTTGTTCCGACGCCGACAAATTTGTTTTGTAAATAGGCAATGGACATAATGCCCATTGTTACATTTTGAGATGATTCCTGCCGGTGAAACGACAATACATTATCGTTCCAACTTGACCGCCAGATGTTGCCGTGAACATCGGGAACAAGAAAGAATCCGCCGCCAAAAAAGATGCCCTGAATACCGTCCGACAAGTCAACGGCTTCCGTCCACTCCGAACCATTGAGTGATGTCGAATATTGAGTTTGTGAAACGGCGATAAAAATATCCGTCCCGTCCGCGCGTGTTCCGTGAGCAATACCAACAACAGAATCGTTTTCACCAAACGGAGACATTGTCACCATTTGCATTAAGCCCGTATTGGGTCCCCATGCAATCCGTCCTTTTTCACCGACCGCAACAATTGTTGTTTCGTTGTACGCAAACGCATTGAGTCGCGAAAATTCGCTTAAATCCTGAAAAATATCGTTTTTCTGAATCGTCCACGTCACCAACATTTCGTTACGCAACGCCAAAATCAATCGATCATAATCCCAACCGTCCGATAAAAATTCCTCTGGAATTAAACAGTTTGCGTCCAATGGCGCAATCCCGTTGGCTTGCCCGCGTTGCCATGTTTGGTTTTTGGCAAGGAGTTTTTCGTTGTCGTCTAAAATCGGGATGCCGTGAATATGGTACGGGTCTTCAAGATTGCTTTTTTGCGTGGCTCTATTGAGTTGCGATAATCTGACCAATGTGAAATCAGGGTGGTCGTGATCCAATGCAACCGTTTTATTTTGTGGCTTCTTGGTAGTAACAGGATTATTGTTTTCGTCCAAAACCGGTTGTCCGTTTTCATCTAATACCGGTACATCAATTTCGGTTGTTCCCGCCGAACCGTGAAGGCTTGGCGGTTTGGGCGTTTGGTGAGAAATTGTTAATTGATACGATAACGCTTCCTTGATTTCTGATTTGATTGATTCCCACTCAATCAGCATGGCGTAAATTTCATCTTGTGTCATGCCGATAATCTGCGCCATCAAGGCCGCAAACTCGGAACGGGTAACGACACTAAAAATTCCCGCGACAGAAAGAGACCGCCGAATGTTACCCGATTCATCGCCGACAATAAAATAAGTATCGCCGAAAGCGGTTGCTGTTCCCCCGTTTTGCAAGTGTGCGGAAACTTCCTTCCAAACCATTCCTTGTTTTGACGTGATCACTCTTGCTGTTCCGGTTAATTCGTTATTTGAAACAGCAATCCAGATTCCGCCGCCGTATTTGACAGAACGTATCTTTTCGCCTGCGTTGGTCAACGGATGGTCTGGAATCAGAGACCATTGTTTCGGTGAGGCAAATAAAGCGTAACCGATTTTTCCATCATCCGCAACCGCAATAAACCGGTCTTCTCCGGCTGCAATATCGTTAATATTGGAGAATCCGAAAGGCGTTGTGATTGTTTCAAAAATCTCGGCGGTGGCGGAAATGGCAAGATTTCCCATTCGACCGGCGAGAATAAATCGACCGCCCCCTGATGCGGCGCAAAGTGTATTTTGCGTGATTGAATCTTGTGATTCATTCATTTGCCACACGATTGAATGCCGGTCATATTCCGGCAACATCGCTCGCTCATACTCCTCAATAATTTGTTGATAAGTCGCACGATACACCTTTCCGCTTGTTGTCGCGATAATAAACAAGCCTCTATCGGCAACAGCGCATGTAAAATCAGCGTTTTCGTAGCGGTCTGTGTAAAGATTACCGTGTTCCGTTGTGATGATGTTGACGCGAATTGACAAACGCGGACACCATATTTGCCGGTCGAGACTGATACGAAAATCGGAATAAGCGTCCAACGCCAAGACCAGCGTTTTATCGTCATCGGTTTTCGCGTAAACAATTGATTCGACCGGTGTCGGTATTGGTTCGCCGAACAACATTTCGGCTGCTTTCCAAGATTGGGCGTCGAAAGTGTACGATATTCGCCCGTCCGAACCGCCGACCAAAAATCTATCGTAAGCGAAAACCGCCGCTTTGATTCGTGTTGCCCCTAATGGCAAACCGCCCGATGTCCACTGAGAAACGGTTATTTCCCGAAAGGCGTTAATAACCTGTTCCGGCGTAACATTCCCGCCGTCCTCAATAATTTGTACCAACTCAGGGGGCAAAAGTTCCGATAATGCTTTCCAAATCGGTAAATTCGTATCGGATGTCACCAACACCATATCCGGTGTTCCGCCGTTCGGCAAATGTTTCGTTGCGTCGGTTGGGTGATTTCGCAACTCGGTCGAAACGTGAATATTGTTGTTGTCGGTGTGTTTGGATAAATCATCGGCGTTTTTTTCGATACTCTGAGCATGTCTCAATAATGTTTCCGCAACATTTTGATTCTCGTTATCTTGATTTTCTTTTGCCGTTTCGAGTGTTTTAATCCGGTTATTTATCTGTGTTTTTTCTTGATTGGCTGTCTGCTGCGCATCTTTAACCTCGTTGATTTCCGTTTCGTTTCTCTCAAAACGTTTTCGGACTTCAAACTGATTCGCTCCCGTTCCGACGAAAAGTTTTTGTTGAAACAAAAAATCGGCGTCGTCGTTATTGATTGTATCGGGGGTTTTAATTTCTTCAGGCATTGTAGTTTCTTTTTGTCTGAACTAGGATTTTATGTAATCATAATCCTCAATCATCGTCCATCAAATTTTCCATCTAATCCCGGAAAGATTTCCCATGTTCCGGTTGTTAAATTGAACGCTTCGATTTTTGCGGTCAATCCTTTTTTCGTGACTAATTTATAGTAGATTTTTGTTTCCTCACTACCGTTCGGGGCTTCTGTTTCAATCGTTTTTTCTTCAATTTTTTGGACGGTACGGTTGTCGATCCGTCCGCCGATTAAAAACACTCTGATTACTTCCTGCGTGCGATTGGTTGGTTTGCCGTCTTGGTCGGTTTCGGGTTTGCCGTTTTCGTCAAGGACTAATTCGGTCGTTGTCACAACCTCAGACAATCCGGCGTTCCAACGCGGCGTCGGTACATCGGGAAACAAATCGTTGCGCCAGCCGTTTTCTGTTTTGTTAAGGTCAAGGTAGTACGGTTTGGCATGAGGTACGTATTCGCCGGTTTTGTACAAAATTATCTGTTTACCGTTTTCGTCCAATGCGGGATTGCCGTTTTCGTCTGTTGCGATAATATCCGTTTCGGTTCGGTATCTCCCGCCGAAACACACTAACAGATTGCAATCCGCCATCATTTCACCGGAACGCCTTCGTGTGATCCGCACCGCATCGCATTCACCGAAAACAACCGGCGTGTCAGGAAAAACTTCGCAATTATTGTAATTTCCAACGTTATTGTTTTCACAGGTCAGCAATATTCCCAAACTATCCATTGCGTAGGTGACAACGGCTTTGGATTGATACCCCAAAACCTCAGTACCGCCAACCGCAATAAATTCAACCGGTTGATTGTTATTGTTGCGTTCGTAGTGAATGCCGGAAAAATTGTTTCTCAGGAAACGTTTTTGCTGATTGACGACGTTCGATTCCGGTGCTGCTGAAGTTCCGCTTACGATAATCCGGCGCGGTGTTCGTGTTTCGAGTGTTCCTGCTGTCGGATCAATGACCCAAAACGGCGTAACGTTATGCCCGTAAAATTGCGTTGTGGTACTTCCTGCCGTTTTAATCGGCTCTGAAACATAATAAGCTGCTTGCCCGCCCGCAACGATAACCTTTCCATCCTTCAAGTACGCCGGGCAACCGGCGAGCGATTGATTCGTATCCGATTTTGACCATTCTTCTCCGGTGAAATCGTAACGTTGAACGGGGTATCGACTTCCCTCGTCGATGTCGCCCGGCGCACA
>JAIRTV010000127.1 GCA_031254675.1 Planctomycetaceae bacterium
ACTCCCGATGTGTAACACATATCGGGAGTTGTTGTAATATCAATACCAAACTCTGTATTCCAAACAATTCGGCAACACAAATTACCGTCCGCAAACAGGGACAGAATTGCCTTGCGGCAATGTGATGTTTCGGCGAAACATCACCCACCTTTTTAGAAACATCATCCACCTTGTGGTAGGCAACCTTTCGCTGAAAGGTTGCGTCGGCGATAGCCGACTCGAAGCAGTGTTCGGACGGCAATTTGTGTTGCCAAGTTGTTTGGAATCAGATTGCCAGCTCAACACAGGGTCAGAATTGCCTTACGGCAATGTGATGGTGGGTGAAAACCCTTCGGCGAAACATCACCCACCTTTTTAGAAACATCAGCTACCTTGTGGTAGGCAAACTTTTCGCCGAAAAGTTTTCACTCATGATCACGTTGGCAATAACCGTTTTGGCTTTAACCGTTAATAAGATTCATGAGTTCCGAATAAAGCGTTTGATTGGCAACCGCACAAACCGGTGAAGGATCATCGAAGGTAATCGGCGATCTATCGGGTTGTGTTACAATTCCTCCCGCTTCCCGCACAAGAAGTGTTCCGGCAGCCATGTCCCAAGGATGACATTGGAACGACCAACTCGCATCAAGACGCCCCGCCGCCACAAAACCCAAATTCAACGCCGTCGAACCCGTCCGACGTATCGCCTGACAAACCGATACCGCCTTCAAAAATGTACTCAAATCAGGATCATCAGCTTGAGTCATTGTCGGAAAACTAACCGAAACAAGAGATTCACCCAAATGCCCCCAAGAACTCACATGAATCGGTTTGCCGTTCAAAAACGCTCCTTGCCCCTTTTCCGCCGAATAAAATTCTTCCAACATCGGATTGTACAAAACCGCACAAATAATTTCGCCCCCAAAATACAACGCAATCGATGTACAAAATAACGGCAATCCATGAACATAATTTGTCGTTCCATCCAACGGGTCAACTATCCAACAATAAGGAGAATCATCAATTGTTGAGGGATTGGCTTGATTTGTTGTGGTCAAAAGTCCAGAAGTGGTTTCTTCGCCGAGAAACCGATGTGTGGGAAAATGGTTGAAAATAGTTTGTTCGATCACTTTTTGCGCGGCGACATCGGCTTCCGTAACAAGATCAAATAAATTCTTTTTATGCCGAACATGAATTTTGCCAAACATCGTCCGAAGAATTTCCCCCGCTAACCGCGCTGCTTGTTCGCAAACTGTTAAATAAGAAGACATAACCTTGAATTGTCAACCGTTGTAATTGTTTAGTAACATTGACGACGAAATTATTTTCTATTCCGATAGGGTTGAGGTAATTGTTTGGCGTCGATCAGGTCCAACGGAAACAATTTCAACAGGTCTCCCAATCAGTTCCGCAACACGTTTGACATAACATTTGGCGTTGAACGGCAAATCGTTATATTTTGTGATTGCAGAGATGTCTTCTTTCCAACCGGACAATGTTTCATAAACAGGAACCACTTTCCGTAAATCATCAATTTGACTAGGAAAATAGTTGAGACGTTGACCGTCGATTTCGTAAGCGGTACAAATTTGCAGAGTATCAAAACCACTCAACACATCCAGCAACATAATTGCCAGTGTACTGATTCCGCACAGTCTTGCCGAATAACGCACCGCCACCGCATCAAACCAACCACAACGACGTGGACGCTTCGTAACAGTACCGTATTCGTTGCCGCGATCACGAATTTGTTGCCCAATATTATTATCTTGCTCTGTCGGACACGGACCACCACCAACTCGAGTTGTGTAAGCCTTGGCAATCCCAATCACTTTTTTGAGAAAATAAAACGGAACTCCACTACCACTAAAAATTCCGGTACTACTACTGTTGCTACTCGTTACGTAAGGAAAGGTTCCGTGATCAATATCCAACAATGCACCCTGAGCGCCTTCGAAAAGAATTCGCTTGTCGGCATCAACCGCATTAAGAAGATAATTGGTCGTATCAGCAACATAGGGTCGGAGTTGTTCGGCGTAACCGGCGTATTCCTTGTAAATAGTTTCGGGATTGAGTTCGGCAATCGGATTGGTCATGTCCATCGTCTTATTGCAACGATTCGTCAGTTCCAAAAGCAATTGATTTTTAACACCAATAATATGTTTGATTTTTTCTTTGAGATCAGGTTTGTAAAGATCTCCAACTCGAATTGCCAATGATCGCCCAAGTTTATCTTCGTAACAAGGACCGATTCCGCGTAGAGTTGTTCCGATTGGCTCGCTGTCCCCAATATTGTTAAGTAAACGGTCGGCAATACTATGCCATGGAAAAATAACATGAGCACGGTCACTAATCATAAGATTACTACCGATTTTAATCCCTTGTGCGAGGAGCGAACTGATTTCTTGCAAAATAGAAGAGGGATTCAAAACAACTCCGCCCGCAATAACACATTGGACATGAGATCGAAAAATACCACTCGGAATTAACGATAATTTGAATTTTTTGCCGTCGGTAACCACCGTGTGACCGGCGTTTGCACCGCCTTGATAACGAACCACAATATCATGTTGTTCGGTGAGCAAATCGACAATTTTCCCTTTGGCTTCGTCTCCCCATTGGAGACCGATAATGGCTGTACCCGGCACGTGTCAACCTCGCTATTGAATGGACAAAAATAAAAAAGTAGCAAATAGAATATTGCTCAAATGGAAAGTTAAGACAACAACGCGATCATTGTATCACAATCACACAACTTGGCAACATGGGAAGTCGAAAATGGGTTCTGGAATAGATCGGGAATAGAATAGATCAGTAAAATCGGTGTGATTGCCAATCTCCGTAATCCACGAACAAGATTGCAGAGCAAATGAAATAATTGGGGATAAATATCTAATACAGAACAATATAAACAAGATTGAGGAGGAATTTATGACGTTGCCGAAATTCTTTTTGAAATTCCCTATTTTGCTATTAATTCCGGTATGTTTTACGGGTTTTGCTGGTTTTGTGTTTGGTCAAAATGTTGCCGAACTCATTCCCGCAAAAACACGAACATTAACCATTCCTTTTGAAGTTCGCCCAGACCGCTCTGCCGACCCAATCAAAGAAGTAGAACTTTT
>JAIRTV010000218.1 GCA_031254675.1 Planctomycetaceae bacterium
AGTCTTGCTGTGAGAAATTCTGTAATCACATTTTGACCACCCAATGGAACCGTTTCAACAAGATCAGCTCCGATTATTTTTTTTGTTGCACAAACTTTTTGCAAGATATGAGTTACCTGACGCCAGTCCAAACCGCCCGGTTCGGGTGTTCCTGTTCCGGGAGCCAAGGACGGATCGAATACGTCCACATCAAACGTAATATAAACATGTTCCGTTAAATTGCAAAGAATCCGATCTAAACTCTCACAAATATTTTCTGTAATCATTTTAGGAGTTAGAAGACGCAAAATCCGTTCGGGACAATCCCGATATTCTTCCTCACTGAAACTTCGAACTCCCACCTGGATAAGATGCGATGTCCAGTCAAGAACTCGACGCATTGCCGACGCATGTGAATACCGACCACCCGTGTAAGAATCTCGAAGATCCGCATGAGCATCAAATTGCAAAACACTCAAATCGTCATAAATTTCCGCCGCCACACGAACAATCGGCGGCGTAACACTATGCTCACCACCCAAAATAATAGGAAATCGACCAACTCGGAATAAATCGTATTGTTTAACCGTCGAATAAATCCGTTCAAATTCCTCTTCCGGTGTATTCGCAGGCAAAATAGGCGGTAATGTTGCAATTCCATGTTGAGTAAAATCAATCAACAACTCTTCATCAAAATGTTCCATCTGATCCGAAACCGAAAAAACCGCCTCCGGTCCTTTGATCGTGCCATTCAGAAAACAAACAGTACCCTCATAAGGAATCGGCAAAATCAAATACCTCGCCGTTTCCAAATCACTCAGCTCTGCCGGCAAATTTAAAAATTTTGTTGCACTCACAAAATGAAAATTGGATAGATAAAAATTTCGACCCCTTCTCAATTAACAAATCGAACACAGAATACACGGAAAAATGAAAAAAAATTCTGCATATTCCTGTTTTCCGTGTTCAAAGAAAATAATCAATCATTCAACGGAATTTTTGTTGGGCAAGATGATACAAATATTATATTTTGAGAATATTAGAGCAAATTGTTCAATGATAATGAACACAAAACATATTCAGTAATGTCGAAAGAGAATTGCTGTTGCCTTCCTGAAAAAGTTTACTCACCTGACAATCAACCACAGGTCCTTTTTCGGAATTTATGAGAATAGTACAGAGTTGACTGCGTAATTTCCGAATAGGTTCTAAACTTGGGCGTTTCAGATCAGCGTGGTTTTCCACAACCAGAATAAGTTGCCGTTTTCGGCGTTCACCAAGCATATTGACCGTCGAAATTGAATTGTTCCGTTTTTCCGAAAAAAAAGCGTCCACCTGAAACTTCGCCTTTTGAGCATCAATCAAATCATTGCCCAACCCGTAAATAACCGCCTGATCACTAAACGGAACATTCACCAACTCACTAAATGACGTCACAAAACACGAAAACCCCTTGTCCACCACCACCACCTCAACATCAAAAAGAACCATGCCTTCCGCAACATGCAAATCAGCATTGGTACCCTTCCGATGATTAACATGCCGAAATGTGTTGCGAATATCCTTGAACCGATCCGTTCGAACACCGGTCTTGCCCATAATGTCGAAAAAATCTTCAGTAAAAATAAACGTAAATTTCCGATTCATTCGGGTTATACGTTTAATAAAATCTTCAATATTAGTTGCCATTGTGTTGAAATGGTGTTTACCCTCGAATAGAAACGATGTTCATTAAATGTTTACCAATAATATTTAATCCGCAACAGAATTTGAAACGAATATTTTTCAAATATTGCGTACAATCATTTTTCATGTTGCAAATTCGGGGCGACGTTCTTCAAGCTGCATTTGCAGGCGTTCGACAATACTGCTGTGCATTTGACTGACACGACTCTCGCTTAAATCAAGAGTCATACCAACTTCTTTCATTGTCATCTCCTCATAATAATAGAGAATGATAATCAGTCGTTCATTACGGCTCAGTCCTTTAGTCACCAACCGCATCAAATCTGTTTTCTGGATTCTGGTGGTTGGGTCTTCGCCTTTTTGGTCTTCCACAAGATCAATTTCGCTAATATCTTTAGAACCGTCCGTTTCAAACCATTTTTTGTTCAAACTGACAAGATTAACCGCATTGGCGTCGAACATCATTCGTTCCAATTCGTTTGGCGAAAGACTTAGCTCTTCCGCCAATTCGTCATGAGTTGGCTGCCGCCCGAGCTTATCGGAAAGTTTTTTACTGGCTTCCATGAGTTTGCGAGCCCGCGAACGTACCAGACGCGGAACCCAATCCATATTGCGTAACTCATCAAGCATCGCTCCCCGAATACGTGGAACACAATACGTTTCGAATTTAACTCCACGCCCCAAATCGAAAGCATCTATCGCATCCATCAACCCAAAAATCCCCGCCGAAATCAAATCATCTAATTCCACTTCGTCCGGAAGACGCGAACCAACACGTTCACCATGATATTTCACCAACGGCATGTAACGTTCAATAAGAACATTGCGAAGTTGTTGATTGGATCGATCTTGGATAAATTCTTCCCACAGTTTAGCCGTTTCTTCGGGTGACCACTGTGCTACTGCCATAACCTTTCATCCTCCCTGATGAGTGTTCCGCAACTATCGAAATTTTATCAGAACGTCGTTTCGCTACGATAAAATCTTAGTAACAAGAGTAACGCTAACAACACTACCAAACAATCCCGTTTAGCAGATAAAAACTATATCTATTATCGGCAGAGAATTCGCAAAAGGTCAATTTTCCTCAAAGAATTTCCACAAAAAACAAGTTATTACCAACAGCATAATGGTTAGGTAAAATAAGACAAATACACAATTTAACAAAAAATTATCGCAAATTAGGTGTTGCCGGAAATAAACTCCTTAGTTGCTTTTCCGATTTTTTGGGGTAAACTTTATCAATCTCAAATGTCTGCAACTTCTTTGACAAACAATAATCACACGTTAATCAATTATTCAACCGCTTATATTTGAGGAGATTGAAAATGGCGGAAATTAAAAACACCGACCAAACGATCCGACAGATTCACGATAATTTAGATGAAATTGTAAAGGATATGACGTTGGAGAAACGATGCCAATATATTTTTGAACGGGCAAAAGAATTTCACAAAAAACAGAAAAATAATCAATCCACAGGCAACAATAATGAAACTCCGAAAATGTAATACAATATTGTATTCGGTTTAATGAATCGGTTTAGCGAGAACTGTGATTGTTTCTGATTGGCAAATCGACTGGTTGTCCAATTAATAGTAATTCATAATTTTTAAACGAAATTATTGTTGGTTTGGAAGTATGCAATACACAAAAATATGAAGAATAAAAATCATCAAAATGAACAAGACAACTTAGAATTATCGGAATCACCAATACCGGTTCCGACATGGGATAAACCTATCGAAGAACAGTTTGCAACAACTCCTGTT
>JAIRTV010000238.1 GCA_031254675.1 Planctomycetaceae bacterium
GGAACGATTATTTCCTGCATTCGTAACATAAATTTGCCCGCCCTCCTGATAGGTAACACCTTGTGCAATAAAATCACCACCGGAAATATGTGTTGCGTAACGATCGGGTTCGGTTGCACTCCCAGCTCTGATACTGATATTTTTATCAATGATTAAGTTTACCTTCTGGGTACCCACACTGGAATCAATATGCAAAAAACCTGCATCAACCGGAACACCATCCGATGTTTTAATATCTTTCGGTTTTCCATCTCCTGAAGTAATCCGCACAGTTTTCGGTGTCGAATATTCAGGCGTCGAAGGTTCAGACCCAATATGGTAAAAATCATCTGCTGATTCGGACGGATTGGGAATAATTTGATCAGAGTACAATCTTAATTCGATGGAATCACCTGACTGCTGTATTACCGAGTACCTTATAATATCGGCTTTTAACGATTGCAGAGAAGCGAAATAATAATTGTTTCCTTCATGCTGACCATTGGGTTTATAGGCGGGGTTAGGCGAACCGTCTTCAAGAGTTTGAGGAATTCCGATATGGTACGTATCTTGCCCTTCTGCTGTCAGCGCAAAAAGAGCGAGAAACAGAAGGAAGCAGATGAACAAAATGGATGATCTACGCAACATGTGAGACTTCCTTGTCTTCATTGACGTAAAACGTCTGTATTGGCGTAAAACAGGGCAATTTAGGTAAACCGATCAATGCGTTTACGCCAGCCAAAATGACTGTATCATCATTTTTATCGGCATCACGCGAAAAGATGTTTAGAGAAAAAAGAATTGCCTACTGTTCACTGGCGGGCGTGCGAATTTAGAAATAAGATAAATGAAGCGGATAACCTTTTGCCGAAACATCATCCATCTTTTGATGATTCACCTGACAAGAACCACACGAAAATTTCTATCTATTTTAGCGACGTCCGATGAACGCTAAGCGAATTTTTATGTTGTTGAAAATGCCACAACCGAACTCCATGAGGAAATTTGTGTTGCCGTTTCCATTCGGATACGAACGTAATACGAAGTTTCCGGTTGCAATCCTGTTAAGGTTACAATATTTTTTGCCGGTTTACCGGATATTGTGAAGTTCTTTTGAGAATCCCATATTATGCCGTCGAGTGACCATTGAATCCGATAATTCGCTCGCTCCGACAACAAACCGATAAAGGAAAGTTTTAACGTTTTAGACGTTACAGAATCCAATAATAACGTACCCGGTGCATCCGTGCTGTTGGCGGAAAGTAATGTTGTTGTGTTTGTTTTTACGGATGTTCGACTTTGACCGGTTGAGTTGGAGGCAAAAACTTGATAAGAATATCGGGTTGACGCATTTAATTGATGATCAATGTACGATAAATTGGTTGTGGTTCCGATTTGTTCCCATGTTTTTTGTACGGTATCATATCTTTGGATCTGATATTCTGTTGCGTCGGCGGCAGCTTTCCATGTCAACACGATGGATTCCGAATCAATCGCGGACGCTTTGAGTTTACTTGGCGTGCGCGGAATCGCCACGGCGGTTGTTACGGTAATGGGCATTCCGGCAAGCGATTTTCCGGTCTTCCCAACGGCAACAATCCGAAATTCGTACATTGATTCGGGTTTCAGCGATTTCACCGTCAATTCTGTTGTCTTGGAAGTACCGGCGGAAACCCAACGTGTTCCGTTGAATTTTTCAACCAGATAACTTTTGGCTCCCTCAACAGTATCCCATGTAAGAAGAACTTGTTTATCTAAAATTTTCGCAGCGGAAAATTCGGTTGGAGTTGCCGGAGCTGTTGTAACGGATTTTGATTTCGACGCTTCCGAATGAATTGCGTTGTCTGTTCCTAACGCAATAATTCGATATTGATAAACGGTGTTCGGGTCACAATTGGTATCGATCCATTCTTTTGTGTTTTCCGACACATCTGATTGCGTTACGGATTCCCAGAGAATAGAATCTTCCAAAGAACGCTCAATTCGGTAACCGGAAACACCTTTCGCAGAACTCCATGTAATCTTGACGGAATTATTATTCAAAACAGTAATTCGCGGCATTGGCGGAGTTTTGATTCTTGTCGTAACGATTACAAATTGAGATGGATCGCTGTTTCCGGCTTTGCTTGTTGCCGTAACGCGATAGTAATAAGAAGTCGTTGATTTATGACCGGCAAGAGTGACTTCGGTCGAAATGGCGGAAACGGTTGTTGCTTTTTTCCAAACATTTCCGTCGGTCGAACGTTCGACGACATAATGAGTTGCGTTTTCGACGGCGTTCCAGAATATTTTGACTTTGGTATCATTGACGGCTTGGGCGGTCAATCCGTTGGGAGACGATACCGGCGTCAGTGCCGGTGTTGTTACGGTAAAAATATTCGATGATTTCGATTCTCCTACTTCGTTCAGAGCAATCACGCGGAAATAATGTTTCATTCCGGCGGCAAGATTAACCGCTTTCCCACCCGTACCGGTAATCATCGAATTGCCAAGTTTTTTCCAACTACCCGATTGCCCCGTCAACGAATATTCCAAACGATAAAAACTCGCCCCGTCAACCGCTTTCCACGATAAATCAATCGTTGACGAATCAAGAACCGTTCCTTTCAAACCGGTTGGCGCTTTCGGCAAAGCAACCGGAGTTGAAACTGTTGCGGTATTTGATGGAAGCGATTCGCCTGCCTTACTGACCGCAACAATTCTGTATTGATAAGTTGTGGAATTTTTAAGATTATTGTGCTGAAATGAATTTGATGTTGTTGTTCCAATAGCCGTCCACCGATTTTTAGCGGAGTCGAAAATTTCGACACGGTAATTTGTTGCGTGAACTGCTGCATCCCATGAAATCCGAATTGCCGTCGCACTAATCGCCGAACCCTTAATATTTAACGGTATTGCGGGAATTTCCGCCTGCGTGGTTGCCGATACGACCGAACTGACGCCCGACGGAACATAATAGTTTAAAGCGTAAACCCGATAATAATATTTGGTACTCGAATCAAGTCCTGTGTCTGCAAAAGATAAATTGTTACCGGAATAAACTTCGCTCCAACCGCTGTTCGCCGAAAGAGAACGTTCGATCCGGTAAGCCGTTGCGTTGGAAACCGCGTTCCATGAAACCGTAATTTGTTGCGAACCCGAAACCGCCGCTTTGAAACCTGTCGGCATTGCCGGTTTCAGCGGTTTTTCAATCGGCATTGTTACCGTTTCCGACCAACCAGACTCGCCAAGTTCATTGACCGCGCGAATTCGGAATTGATAAACTATTCCGGTTGTAACAGAAACAAAAATCTGCGTTTGATTGGCAGTCAACTGATCGTTAGAAAAAGTCCAGGTGTTTCCGTCGTCAATGGAATATTGTAATTCAAATCCGTTTTCATTTTGAGAATTGTCCCGCCATTGCAATGTAACCGTATTATGCGTAGCCGAACTATTCGCAACGGTAATAATTGCAAGATTGGTTGGAGTTTCCGGCAACGAAGGATTTTTTGAAATAAAAATATTCGCGAGATTCAATCGTCCTCCGCTGACGACTTTTCCGGCAAGAGTGAGTGATGGTTCGGCTGAATTAACGATTCGATTTTTGATTTCCGCCGGTGACAACGCCGGATCACTTGCCGCAAGAATTGCCGCCGCAGCGGAAACAAACGGAGCCGCCATACTGGTTCCCGACATCAAACCATAGGCACCGTTTTTTGTAGTACTATAAATCGAAACACCCGGCGCTGCCAGATCAACTGTTGTCCGTCCATAATTACTGTTACTTGCCAGTTGACCGTTTTGATCAAGAGACGCGACAGAAATTAAATTATCGAGATGATTATATCCTGACGGATAATGGAATTTCGTATCGTTATCACTACCGTTGTTTCCGGCGGAAGCGGCAACAACAATTCCGGCATTGCCAGCGGCTTCAATCGCCATCCCAACCGCAATATCTTCAGAATAATATCCGAGACTCATGTTAATAACCGCAACATTAACACCGTGCGATTTCAAATCGATAACATAATTTATTGCCGCAACAATATTCGCGGTTGAACCGGTTGAGCCGGAAATCACTTTGACCGGCAATATTTGTACACCCGGAGCCGTACCCGTACCGCCAAGACCATTATTGGCAACCGCTCCGATAATTCCCGTAACATGCGTTCCATGCCCGTCCGTATCGGCGACATTCGCATTTCCTGAAACAAAATTCCAACCGTTAATATCGTCGATAAAACCGTTGCCGTCATTGTCGATTCCGTCTCCGGCAATTTCTGCGGTGTTGATCCAGATGTTGTCGGATAAATCGGGATGCGTCAATGTTGTCCCGCTGTCGAGAACCGCAACAACAACACCAGAACCATTAGAAACCTCCCAAGCCGCACTCACATTGATCGAATCCAAAGCCCATTGCTGATGAACCGCCGGATCATCGACAATTTGCGCAACTCCAGAAGTTGCAATCGCATAATTCGGTTGTTGGAAATCGAACCAACCGGAATTGGCGAGAATTTCAAATTGTTCGGGATGTTCCGTTTGCGTCAGCAAAAGACCGGGACTACCCAAACCACTCAAAACCGTAATCCCATAAGGAGCAAGCTGTTCGGCAATCGACACAACAGATGTTGCGTTTTGCCAAAATTTTCGATTCATCTGAACAATCCATTGATTCGCAATTTGATCGGCAACCGGATTCGGAACCGGATCAACAATGGGATTCACAACCGGATTCGCAATTAATTTGTCGGAATTGGAATGGTTCGGTTCAAGCGATTCAAACCAGTCAACCGCAATTTCAGGACGATCCAAGCCGATCAGTGGTGAAACGGAAAGAAGTTCGCGTATTTCCAGCGATTCCAAACTTAACGAACGACGCTTCAATGTGGGATGATTTTTTCTGACCTGTCGATTTTTGCCGAAAAAAAGTGCGAACATAAACGTTGATTGCTGTTGAATTGCGTAAATTACGAAAGATAGTTGATTTTATTAAGTTGCGGGGAGAGACAACGGAGTGTTTTTGCTCTTTTCTGAAATCATGAAAGACATTATACTTCTTTCATCGAAAATGAAAATTGAGAAAATTGAATTTTTAAAAAGAAAACTAAGAATCGAATTTCTTTTTATGACGATAGTAAAGTTTATGGAATCTATTTTTTCACTACGATTCTTATAATCCTTAAGTTCACGGAGATAAATGACATGTCAGGAATTCAGGAAATTGACAAGGTTCTCCAATCGGTACGTCGTGCGGCTTATCAATATGGTCTTTTTTCCGAAGGTGCGATTGGGCAACAAATATTATTACTTGGCGATTCATTTTATGGTTATCGTTTTACGTCGAAGGAATTTACGGCGGTTTGGTCGGCATCGGATCAGATATTGAAAATATTTGATCCTCATGGTAAATGTCTGGGGCATTCCCTTTTATACGTTCGTGTAGAGCAATTGATTGACGGACAAAGTTCGATTCGTCTTTCCGATTCTTATGGAACGCGCAAGGTTGCCTGATTCTTTTGTTAGTACAAAGTTAATCAAATAATATTTGTATTGGTTTTTCCTTTTTTGACAAGCCGTCATACTTCCAATCGGGTTTTATTGTAAAACTTCCCGTCTTGATAATTCAATAACGGCGGCTTGATATTTCATGAGAATCTCCAGAAAGTCGGACGGAAAAGAGAAATCAACCGACTATCCACACCAGATTCGTCAGTTTTCGTGAAGACCAATTTCTTAACTTTGTACTAACAAATTTCAATGGGAAAAGGCAAAACCTCGTCGATGGAATTTGTTCGGAGCAATACCATCAATAAACGATCGATTCCAAGAGCTGTACCGCAAGATTCTGGAAATCCCTGTTCCATTGCTGTCAGCAGTCGGCTTTCGAC
>JAIRTV010000249.1 GCA_031254675.1 Planctomycetaceae bacterium
GTATCGTGAAAATTGTGAACACCAATTCCCATTTGTTTGAGATGGTTAGCACATTGCATTCGTCTTGCCGCCTCGCGCGCCGCTTGAACTGCCGGCAACAGAAGTGCAATTAAAACTCCAATAATCGCAATCACCACAAGAAGTTCGACCAATGTAAAGCCGAATCGCAAAGAAGGTAAAAGAATTGAGAATTTTGTGGAAAAACGCCGAAAAATCGAACACTTTTCACTATTCGTTCTTAACTCTCCACTCCAGCTAGCCCCCCCCCCCCTGCTTTGCGCAGTTTACCAAGTTTAACATTTGACTTTTCGCAAAAAATATTGCAAAAAACTCGACAATACATTTTACTAAGTTTTTCATCGTCATTCTCCTTATTTTACAAGGTTTTACCAAGATAATTGCGAAACATTCGCCGCAAAACAACGCGGTAAAAAAATGTATCGCAATCGCATTAGTTTCAAAGTTTACAGCGCAATCCAAAGATTGTCAATCGGAAATTTATCTTTTTTGACAAATTTCCGAATTTTTTTCAGAGTTCACAAGGCGGGTAATCTTTTGTCGTGTGTTAGGATTTCAATGAGAATTTTACTGATATATTACAAAAAGAATAATCTATTGTAAAAATTTGAACAATTACTATTTTTGTAATGTTCGGTCAATCCGTTTGAGAACACGTTCCTTGCCGAGAATTTCAAGCGTCTCGAACATTCCAAGACCAACACTTTTTCCCGTAACAGCAATACGTAAGGCATGAATAATTTGTCCGGCTTTGATTTGTTTCCGTTCCATAAATTGTTGCATTAATTGTTCTAAGGAAACATGATCGAATTGTTGTTGTAGTGCCAATTCGTTGCGAAATTCACGTAAAAGTGTTTTGGCATCCGGCGGTTCGGAAATACGTTTTGAAAACGCTGTTTCATCGTACGGAAATTCATTGTCCGGTAAAAAGAAATCGGAAAAGTCCAGAATATCACCGGCAACTTTGATTCGATCACCGGCAGCCTGAATAAGCGGAACAAAAAATTGAGGAAACGGCGTATTGGGAATGAGCAAACCGGCTTTTTCCAGAAACGGCGCACAAAGTACCGCCTTTTCTTCAACCGATTTAGTCAACATGTGTTTTTCTTGAAACGAAAAAAGTTTTTGCGGATCAAATGACGCTGCACCTTTGGTAACTCCATCCAATGAAAAATGAACAATTAAATCTTGCAGGTTGAAGAATTCGGTTTTATCATCGAGCGCCCAACCAACCAACGCCATGTAATTGACAATCGCTTCCGGCAAATATCCAACCTTTTGATAAAAATCAACAATTACCGGATTGAATCCATCGGTTGTTGTTTCAAGACCAATTCGTTCAACAATTGATTTACCGTGTTGTACCAGTTTGGCAAAATCTTTATTTTTGAGATATTTATCGAGTTTTCGTTTACTGAGTTTTGTTTTACTTCCCGGTTCCGCAACAAACGGCAGATGAGCGTATTCCGGTAACCGATAACCCAAAGATTGAATCATAAAAATTTGACGCGGAGTATTGGACAAATGTTCTTCTGCCCGAATAACGTGCGAAATCTCAAAATCCTGATCGTCCACAACATTTGCCAGATGATAAATGAATGAACCGTCTGCTCGTTGAATCACATGATCTTGTTCGGTTGCCCAGTCGAATACAACTTGACCGCGAATCAAATCATTGATAATGAGTTGATTTTCGCGTGGCATTTTGAGCCGAACAACACCTTGTCTGCCTTCTGATTCAAATTGGCGGACATCAGTTTCTGTTTCAGCCATCCACCGACGGCTATACGTAAAGGTTTTTTTTTCGGCGATTGCTGTTTCACGTTCTGCCTGAATTTCTTCCGGTTTGGCAAAATCACGATAAGCGTAACCACGTCGAATCAATTCGTCAACCGCTGCCTGATATTTTTCCGAACGCTGCGATTGATAATACGGCGCGTGTGAACCACCAACACCGGGTCCCTCATCCCAATCAATACCAAGCCAACGCAATCCATTCAAAATTGGTTGCAATGCTTCATCAATATTGCGTTCACGGTCAGTGTCGTCAATACGTAATATAAATTGTCCGTTGTTTTTTCGTGCGAAAAGCCAACAAAATAACGCTGTTCGGACTCCGCCAATGTGAAGATAACCCGTCGGACTCGGCGCAAAACGTGTTCGTATCATTTTAAATGACAAATTAATCGTGTAATAAATCGGTTAGAAAAATCTAAATGATTGGAAAAAATATAAGTACGCAAAATCAATCCAATTTCATCATTGATAAAGTCGAAAAATAAAAGAGATCGTTAAAACATTACGTTAATTATTCTCGTGCGCCGACGGCGTTGCCGTCCGATGCGGCATGAAGTCCGGGACTATCCGGTGCAAGTCGATAATCATGATTAGCAGGATCAACAAATTTCGGTTTGATCATCAGACTGTTCTTTTCAATACCAAAATCGTTCAGATATTTTTCGAACTCTTCCGCCTTGAATGCTCGCTGACGGAGAAAATTCAGAAACCATTGACCATTCGGCTGATACCATAAATTATTGTACAATTTCACACCGTTTTTCCAATCGCTGTGCATAAAAATACTATCATCTTTCGCGTTGCAAAAAATATTGTTCCGAAGAGTAATATCGGTCTTCGCTGTTACGCTATATGAAAGAAAATGTGTTCCGCGTTTATCGGGACGTTGACGATGTGCCCAACCAAATCCGGCGTCCACACACGTATTATTCTCAAACACAACATTTTCCGTAACCACTCCATCTCCGGTACGCCAGTATTCAAATGATTGTTCGCAACACCAAATGATATTGTTACGAATCAAAATATTTTTGATTGTTTTATTTGGTGCATTGCCTTGCGGTGAAAGGGCAACATCGTATATTTCCCAAAAACGGCAACGCTGAACAAGATAATCGCTTGCCTCATTCCACCATTCAATACCGTTACCGGAACGAACCGGAATACCTCGATCGTTGGTGTAAAGATGTGTTCCACCAAGAAACGAAAAATCACAATCTTCAACCACCATTCGCTCCGCCCCTGTTCCGGCAATTCCATACGAACCATAACGAGCAGACAAATTACGAATCACAACATCATGAACATTGGTGTGATTGATAACATGTTTTTTGAGACAAAATTCAATTTCTTGAAAAAGTTCCGCCGGATTCTTTTCGGAAAATAGGACAACTCGTTTTTTTTCCGCATCATACCAGAAGTCGCCTTGTTCTTTCAATTCATCAATTTTCCAACGTTTGAAACCAACTGATTGACCATGATTAAAAATAATGTTACCGACATCCAGATTGATCGGTTCCTGTCCTTCGGGGAAGGAAATTTTATGAAATGAAATTGGTTGGAGTTCAAACTCCGAATGATCCGGCACACCACCGCCAAGATAAAAAACAAGTTGCCCAAATGAAGCAGAATTTCGTAACGTCAACAGAATGTCAATGTCTTGCCATTCTTTGGTAACGTTAATTTTATCTGAGTTTTGGAAAAAATTTGTCCATGGAGCGTTGGGTTTGCGGATGACAATTTGAGGAATGACAAACGGTTTGGTACAGCGAACCCGACACCGAAACAAAACCGATTCGTCCAAACTGTCTTCAGGAACAGAGAAACCAATTAGTTGAATCCTGCTTGGTGTTTCGCCTTGAGACGTAACATTTAATCGGACAACTGTTTTTTTATCCTCTTTATCTTTGTCTTTAATAGTTTCTAAACGGACGGTTGCCGGTTTTTCTTGATGGACATGCCATGAGGCGGTGAGGTTAACAGGAATTTTTGTCCCGATTATCGGCGTAACAGGAACCGTTTCCCAAAGATTTTCACCGCAAGATTTCCAGTTTTCTGTACGGTTTCGGCAGATTGAACCTTGTAAAACCGGTTTTTTCCCTTCGCCGTAAGCATCGTAAACAATTGGTTTTTCCGGTGTTCCGCTTTTGGGGTTCAGTGGTGATTCACGCCACAGACCGCCGCGTTTGAACAACACGGTATCACCGCCGATCAACGGTTCACGATTAAGGCGTTTGATTGTTTTCCATGCCTGTTCGGGCGACTGACCAGTTGCCGTATCATTTCCGGCAACAGAATCAAGATAAAACCGTAACGGTTGACGAACCGGCAATGATTCCTGCGCAAAAAGAAAAGAACCGGATAAAAATAACACGATAATAAATAATTGTTGATACATTTTCGTGTCAATGTTTTTTCTCATTTTAAGAGCAGATGATTGGATTTATGAGATTTGTGTTAAAAAAACTCTCCTGTTGGTCAATTTGAAACACAAAGGACACGTTAGTATTCGTGTAAGGCAACACAAAATGTGTAACGCGATATTTTTTTTTATTACGAATTTTCGGATTCTTTTTTCTTTATCTGTTCTTCTTCTTTTTTTCGTTTCTTTTCTTCTGTTGGGTCGCTAACCTGAATTCGTCCAAGAAATTGCGCCAAATCTCCAAAACTCCGAAGTGCTTCTTTCCCTTGTCTCATTTTTTCGGAAATTGGTTTCAGTTCTTTCGCTTTGGGTGCGGCAACAAACGATTTCGGTTGGTTACGATTTCCGCGTTCACGGTTGCCATGCTCATGATGACCGCGATTATGGCGATCTCTGTCACGATTATTACGATTGTCTTGACGGTGAACATCTTTACGTGAAAACTGATTTCCGTCATGGTTTTTCGAAGTTTCGTGTTGCGGGCGATTTTTTTCGGCGGAACGATTTTCAGAATTATGTTGCCGGTCGCGATGTTCAGACGATTGTTTGAACGGTTTCTTTTCCGTTGAAAGTGAAGATTGATTATCAGACCGCTCACGATATTCATTCCGGTAAGATTCTCGACGTGTTTCGGTATGATGTTCCGATGACGGTTGTTTTTCTGTTCCGGGCGGACGCATTGTCAACGAGACACGTTTTCGTTTGAGGTCAGCTTCAACCACCCACACCCGAACAATGTCCCCAACCGACACTTTTTCGTGGGCATCACGAATAAACTGATCCGCCATCTGGCTAATATGAACCAAACCGGAATCGTGCAACCCAATATCAACAAACGCTCCAAAATCAACAACATTCGAAACCGTTCCCGTCAATTCCATTCCCGGCGTTAAGTCTTCTACGTGTAAGATTCCTTTTTTGAAAATCGGCGGCGGCAATGATTCACGCGGATCGCGTCCGGGACGAGAAAGATCGTCCAACGTATCACGAACCGTGAAAAGTCCAACCTCCAACTCGGTTGCCAAACGAGACGCTAATTCTCCCATTTTTTCCGTTGCAATTTTAGCGGCAATTTCTTTAACTTTTTCGTTATTTTTCAGGTCATCGACGGAAAAGCCGAGTTTTTCGAGAATTTTGGCGGCTAAATGATAACTTTCGGGATGAATCCAAGTGGCGTCTAACGGATTTGTTCCGTCGTGAATTTTGAGAAATCCTGCCGCGTGAGTAAACGCGACTTCGCCTAAACCGGAAACTTTTTTGATTTCGTCGCGATTTCGGAACGGTCCGTGCAATAACCGGTATTCATGAATTCGTTTTGCCGTCATGTGGTTTAGACCGGCAACATAACGCAAAATTGCCGGAGTGGCTGTATTAAGATCAACACCGGCAAAATTAACACAAGACTCAACAACATCAGTGAGTGTATTTTTGAGATGTTTATTTTTCAAATCGTGCTGATACATGCCCACGCCAAGACTGGCGGGATCAATTTTAACCAACTCATTGAGCGGGTCTTGAAGCCGCCGCCCAATCGAAACCGCACCACGAAGCAATGGGTCATAATCAGGAAATTCTTCTTTGGCAATCGGACTGGCAGAATAAACGCTGGCTCCTGATTCATTGACAATCACGTACGCCAAATCCGTATCGGCAAAACGCGATGCAATCATTCCCGACGCCAACTCTTCCGTTTCGCGACTACCCGAACCATTGCCAATCGCAATAACTGAAATTTTGTACTTTTGAATCATGTCGGCAATTTTTTGAACGGCTTTTTCTTTACGTTCTGCGCTACCGGCAAGATAAACCGTTTCAAAATCCAACACGTTTCCAAATTCGTCCAGCGGAACCATTTTGCAACCATGTTTATAGCCGGGGTCAAGTGCCAGAACTCGTTTGCGGTAAAGCGGCGGTTGCAGCAGTAAATGACGCAAATTCCTGCTAAAAACACGAATCGCTTGTTTTTCGGCAAATTCTGTCATATCGTTTCGGATTTCGCGTTCAATGGACGGAACAACCAATCGATGGAGTGCGTCTTTCAGACAACCTGTTAAAAAATCCGCGTGTGGATGTTCTTTGGAAACGCAGGATTCCCGAATCGAGTCAAGCAGTCGCGATTCGTCGTGATCAATTTTAACGCGAAGCACTTTACCTCGTTCACCGCGATTGATTGCTAAAATTCGGTGTGCCGGAAAATTGCGAAGTCCGGCGGTAAAATTAAAATAATCGCTGAATTGCCGTTCGAAATATTCTTGATGTCTATTTTGGAGTTCTTCTTTTTCAACGAATTTTGTGACCGAATGATCGGAATTCCTTGTTCTTCCTGAGCTTCTTTCCATTGCTGGAATTGTTCCGTAACCGCTTGAGCGTCGGCGTCGATAACCTCCTTTTGCGGCTCACTCGCCGGCGATTCCAGTTCCGAATGTTCGGTGGTTGTTGTGTTTGATTCGGCAACAGGTTGAGAATCCGTTTCGATGACTGTTTCCAACTCTGTAAAATCCGTTGTAAATTCCGTTTTAGTCGATTCTGTTTCGACAGACTCCGTTTTAATTGATTCCGTTTCAACTGTTTCAGTTTCGGCTTTTTCGGAACATGTTTCGTTTGTATTTTCGTTGATTTCAACGTTGACTTCAACACTGTTTTGTTCTGTTGAAACCGCAATCGTGGTGGGTTCGGATTCTTCTGAAGTTTCGGGTGGTGTTGAAGTTTCGGTGGACGTTTCTGTGGTAATTTCTGTTGTTTTCTGATTCTTTTTTTCTTTTTTCTTTTTTGAAGCGGATTTTTTTTCAGACTTTTCAGTAATTTCGGATTTTGGGGAAGTTTCTGTTGTTTGGGTTGGGGTTTGAGGTTTTGGTTCGATTTTGGTTGTTACGAGTTTCCCGAATTTTAAAACGGTATCGCGAACTTCTTGAATCACTTCGATTTTTTCGCTGAACATTTCGGCGATGATATAACCTGCGCCTAACAAGGCATCGGCAATTGATTTGATTTTTTTATCTTCGTTGATAAATTCGGAGGCGCGTTGATCTAATTTTTCGGGCGAGATGGTTCCGTGAAAAATTTCGAGGGCGAGTGGTTCGAGACCGTGTTCGCGGGCTTCGGACGCCAAGGTTTGGCGTTTTGGTTTGAACGGCAGATACAAATCTTCTAGCCGTCTTGAAGATTTGGCGTCTCGAATTTTTTTATCGAGTTCTGGGGTGAGTTTCCCTTGTGAGTCGAGTGTTTTGAGGATTGCTTGTTTCCGTTCGCAAAGAGCGCGAACCAATTTGAGTTCCTCTTCGATAATTCGCAGGATTTCCTCATCGAGGTTGCCGGTTTGGTCTTTGCGGTACCGAGCGATAAACGGTACGGGAAATCCATTATCCAGCAATGTAACAACGGACTGAACTTGTTCTTGCGGTAAACCTAAGTCCCGCGACAAAAAACGCAGATTGATCGTAACTGGTTCGACCATGACGGTACACAAAAGAAATAGGAACAAATGAAAAAAAAGGTACAATTTACCTTTTCCAGGGCAACGCCCTTTTGGAAAACATAGATACTATGTTAGATTCGGGTTATTGTCAAGGATATGGAGAATATAATTTTTTGATTATTTCCTAAATTTTTTGCAAAAAGGAATTTCTAGAGCGTGTTCGGAGTTAGTATGGATTGTATTGGCGAAATTTGGTAAGCGATTATGAATCGTTTTTACGATTTTACAATTCCGTGTTTCTGTGTTTTCCGTGTTCCATATTTTTTTTGAACGCAGAATACACGGAATACACAGAAAAATCAGGAAAACATAAAATAGTATTACACCATAATTCTACTTTTCTAATGTATTGGCGTTGTCGAGTGTTGTTGACACAAAACGGCTCCCAATAATGAAAACGAAACCAGTTCAAAACACCCGGAATTTTTATAACCTGTGTGAATACAAGGAATTGACAAAATCAACACCAAAACTATTTCGGTTCTAAGGCATTTTCGAAGTTTCCATGAATTATGACATTCGCCGTGGAAAATAGTGATAAACGCTT
>JAIRTV010000297.1 GCA_031254675.1 Planctomycetaceae bacterium
ACCAAGTTTAACATTTGGCTTTTCGCTCAAAATATTGCGAAAAAACCGACAACACATTTGACTAAATTTTCCATTGTCATTCTCCCTATTTTCTAAGGTTTTGCAAAATTGATCGCGAAACGCTTGTCGAAAGGCGACAAAATAAACGCAACACGATTGAACTAAGTTTTATAGTTTATATTAAATGGAATAAAATGTCAAGCGGAACTTTTGACTTTTAATTTTTTTTTGAGAGTAATTATTCATGTTAAGCGAATTTAATTTATCTTACCAGCCAAATGATCAATCTGCGGTCATTGTATTATCGCATCGATAATTTGCAGACATTTCAAATCTTTCGGATATAAAGAACCAAAAAATATCGGTTGTTTCGAAAATGTTTTGTTAGATGGTTCACATTGATAGAATGAGGATTGACTAAAAAAACAAAAAACGTTTCGAAAAATTGCCTGTTTTTTAGGAAAGAGCGGTTGTTAAATTTATGAATTGTTTTTACGTAATTCCTCACCATACCTCATACGTTCTAGGTTGCACGCCGCCAATCGAGAATATCCAACTCAATCCGGTTGTTAAAATCACTGATTCGGACTTTGAACACAATATCAATTGGCTCATTATAGGGTTGCATTTCTTCGCACCAATTGCAACGATTAAAAGCCACTCCACGAAATGCTACTCCGTGTTGGTGAAATTCCGCAGCGAAATGATTGTTTTCTTTGCCCATTGTTCTGGGGTTTTTCACCAACACTTTGTTCGCCGCAAAAATAGGGGGCGGATTGCTATTGCCAAACGGAGCAAGCGTTAAAATTTGCTCCACAGTGGGTCGCGTAAACGCCCCAAGCGGAAAAAATCCGTCAATCAGCAATTCGGCAATTCGTTCCTCTGCCGTGATTCGTTGGGCAACAACCTCACAGAACGCCGTCCGGAATAAATCAATCGCCATTGCGTCAATCATCAAACCAGCCGCCGCTTCGTGACCACCAAAACGAATTAGGAATTGCCGACACGACTGCAACGCCGCATAAAGATTGAATCCGGAAACACTCCGCGCAGAACCCACCACCGGTATATTACCCATTTTATCCTTGCCAAACAAAATCACCGGACGATGAAACTGATCCACCAACCGCCCCGCCACGATGCCAATCACCCCACGATGCCAGTCCCCCGAAAGAACAAACGCCGGATCATTCTCAACATCAAATTGCTCATGAATTTGTTGTTCGGCTTCTTTGGTGATCCGCCTTTCCAATATTTTGCGTGATTCGTTAAGTTCGTTGATCTCTTCGGCAAGTTTGGTTGCCTGAGCAAGATCGTTGCTGAGCAACAATTCCACCGCTAACCCCGCTTGCCCAAGACGACCAGCAGCATTGAGACGCGGAACAAGTTGGAACGCAACATATTCCGAGTCCACCCGTGTTTTGCCTTCAACATACTTTGAAACCGCCAACAGTTGTTTTAGCCCCGCCGAAGTTTTAGGCGAGCAAAGATAAGGCAAACCTCCCCGAACTAAAACACGATTTTCATCCTGCAACGGAACACAATCCGCAACCGTCCCCAACGCCGCAAGACCAAGCATTTCGGTAAGCCGCACTCTAAATTGCGGCGAAACCGGTTTGCCGGGTCCATTGAAAACAAGTTGCCCCAAAGCCCACGCCACCTTCAACGCCACCGCCGAACCACAAAGCGACGGAAAAGGATATTTTGTCGCCAATTTCACCTCTTCCGGCGTCAACGATTGAACCGACACGTATTGCTCCGCCAACCGAACAAGTTGCGGATGGGCAATAGCGGTCGCGTTGGGAAGTTCGGCTCCCGGCATGTGGTGATCCGTAATCAAAAGTTTGACACCGTGTTCCGCCGCCGTCTTCGCCTCTTCAATACTGGAAATACCACAGTCAACCGTAATAATCACTTCCACTCCACTCTGCGCCAATTTCACAATCGCCTCAGAATGTAACCCATAACCCTCGTCAAGACGGCTCGGAACATAATAATCTACGTTCGCCCCCAAATCGCTAAGTGTTTGCCGGAGAATCACAATACCTGTCATACCGTCAACATCGTAATCGCCATAAACAACTATCTTTTGTTGACGCCGAATGGCTTCCAACAAATGTTCCGCAACCTCGCAGCAACCAGGTAAAAGAAACGGTTCGCGTAGATGTTCTCGCAAGTTCGCGTTTAGAAATGCGTTGGCGGCATGACTCGTCCGAATCCCCCGCTCAACAAGCAACACCGCCATCAACTCCGAAATTTGTGCAGACCTCGAAATTGATTGAGCTAATTCATGGTCGTATCTGCGAATAATCCAACGCTTCGGCATTTTTGAAAAAAAAAGAAAAACTTCAGCACACGCTGTTAAAATAAAAAGATCAATATCCCGAACAAATTCACACTTATTCGCTAACGTTACTCAAATTTGCCGCACGAAGCGTGTTGAGCAAGAGCATCGAAATAGTTAACGGTCCCACACCACCCGGAACCGGTGAAATGGCACCGGCAACTTCTTTAACCGTATCAAAATCAACATCGCCGCAAATTTTACCGTCGGAAAGCCGGTTAATACCAACATCAATCACCACCGCTTCCGGTTTAACCATCTCCGCCGTCAGAAAACACGCACGACCAATAGCAACAATTAAAATGTCGGCTTGGCGCGTGATGTCGGACAGATTTTTCGTTCGCGAATGAACAATCGTCACCGTGGCATCAGCTCCCGTTTGAGATAAGGATTGCTTTTGGACAAGCATCAACGCCATCGGTTTGCCAACAATATCACTACGCCCCACAATCACCACATGTTTACCCGCCGTTTCAATTCCGTAACGAATAAGCATTTGTTGAATCCCGCACGGAGTACAAGGAAGATAACGAGGACGACCTTGAGAAATAAGACCCACATTTTCAGGATGAAACGCATCAACATCCTTTTTCGGATCAATCGCATCAAGAACACGGAGTTCATCACAACCTTCCGGAAGCGGTAACTGAACCAAAATACCATGAACATTCGTATCGTTATTAAGCTCTTCAATCAATACCAAAAGTTCTTCTGTTGTTGTCGTTACAGGAAGACGGAAAAGACGACTTTCCATTCCAACTTTTTGACACGCTTTTTCCTTGTTGCTCACGTAAATCCGACTCGCCGGATCATCACCCACCAACACCGCCGCTAAACAAGGGGTTATTCCGGTTGACAATTTAAACCGAATAACTTGCTCCGACAATTCATTACAAATCGTTTCCGACAATTTCTTTCCATCAAGTATTTGCATAAAATATTGTAGTGTTATAATATCGTAATGTTTTTATGTGAATCAACATAATGTTTGTCAATGAAACACAATATTGATGTTACCACGTTAAAAATACAGTGTCAAAAATACAGCATTAAAAATAAAAGCATCGTCTTCGTTTGTAACAACCCCGTTGCGCTGTTTTTGTTTTTGACAAAACTATTTTTCGTAATCATAACGTTCAAAATAACGATGCCAACGGTGAGCGATTTTTTCTTTCATTTCCGTATTGAGATCAAATTGATTCTTTTGGTACGATTTTTGTGTTGCGGCAAATGTTTCGAAAATCGGTTGAACCGCTTCAAATTCGCCAAGTTGGAGACTCCGATAAATTTTTTCCAATGTCGCCACCGGATTGCCTGTCAATTCCGCAAAAGCAATGTCGCAAAACTGGTTGGGATTCAGAAGTTCCAAATCCGCTTCAAATGCTTCGTACATCGTATTCAATGTATCAAAAATATACTCCTCCAAACCGTTGCCCTTAGGTCTTTGAACTCCCTCGTCTCGAGCAAGCCGCATCCAAAGATTGTATGTTGACGGAAAAATCGAATACGGATGACGATGAATATGAACAAATTTTGCATCAGGATATTGTTGCAAAATCGTTCTGATTCGTCCGGTGTGCGGCGGCGATTTCAAAACAATCCGTTTGTCCGGCGATAAATAGGTTAGCGATTTCAAAAATACATCAAGACCTTCAAGCCACTCACAACGCTTTTCCTCCGAAAGATGGCGAAGTGTCAAATATTCCGAATCAATAACGGTCGGATTATTCGGAAAAATAATGTTGCGATAAGGCGAAGGCAACCCCATCGACGTTAACGCAAATTCGTCTTCCTGCGGACGATCAAATCCGGCTGCCATGTTGTCAATCGGACGTTTTTTCGGCATCAACAACGCCGCAATCGGACGGAGAATGTAACGCGACGCAATAAAATGTTCCGGAACAAAACACGCATAAGTGTCCGCAAAAGTAAAACGCGGATCGTGAATCAAATATTCGTGTAACAGAGTTGTGCCGGAACGCCAATGCCCGATAATAAAAATCGGATCGCCAGAAAGTTTGGTCTGGCGTATTCTTCGACCATAAACGATTTTTTGTATCGTCGCACAAGGTGAATTGCACGAAATCGCCAATCCCGTTACAATAGCAGCCATGCCCCAACGAATCGGCGCAATTCGATATCGTCCGCTTTTCAACAGCCGTAACCAAGCCCGAATCGTCATCCCATCCCAAAAACGTGGATACCAAAAACGATCCGTATAACCACCAACTTTATTTTTTGTAGCAGAAGAAGACATCAATAAAAAAATGTGTTAGGAAAACAAAAACAATTCAGAAACGCTAAAATTAAAATTCATCACTGATTCCAAAATTAAATCAATTTCGCCAATACTTACTCAACCATTGCATACCGAATGACCAATTAATTTTCGACAATTTCATATTTATCCTTACCAATAAAAATCAACAAGGCGGATTTCAAATTGGAACGATCTTTTAAACGTGCAGAATGAATGTATTGATTTAATTGTTCCAAACCTTCTTGACGTTTGTGATCAATTTCGGATTGTTTGGCATCGGTCTTGCAATATTTTAACTCCCACACCCATTCATATTTTACTTGAGGAAATTTCGGATTACGTTGCAAAAAGATGTCCACACGTCCCGGAACCGTTTCAAATTCGCTCATCGGAACATAAAGATCGTTCAAAAGTAAATAAGCAAGCAACAACACTTTAATATATTTTTCATCAAAACGTTGCAAATCAAAATCGGAAAGTTTACTAAATGCATGTTGAGAAACATAATCAACAAATCCGTGAATCGTTCCCTCAAACGCCATAACATTGATTGTGTCTTCAATCTGATCCGTGTCCATTTTGGCAAGATGCGAACTTTCCTCAATCAGTTGCCGAATCTGTTCCCAATAAATACGTTGAATGGAATAATTCGGAATGACTAAACGTAACTTATTCACGCAAGATTCTTTGATCGTCAACAACCCCATATAAAACAACAACGAAACAAAATAAACATCATCACTCAAACGATCAATCGAAAATTTTTCCAATATCCGCGAAACAATCCCGCCGTCCTTAATAATTTGAATCAATATGTTACGGTTATGTTCGTTCTTGACAAGACGTTTCAAACGACCAGGATCAATACTTAAATTCGGATCAATTAAATGTTTCGGACTTTTACCGGTTTTTAATAGTTGATCGAAAAAGTAAAGAATCATGGATGAGTTATAAACTTTACTGATGGCTTCTTCACTAAATCGGTAACCGTTATAATAATATTCCATGTCAACATCAATTTGATGCTCCTCAATTCCCGCCGCGTTCATCAACATCCCAACTTCTTCACGGGTAAAACCTAACATGTCATTGTACAATAAATCAAG
>JAIRTV010000302.1 GCA_031254675.1 Planctomycetaceae bacterium
TAGCTCAGGTAGCACAGAAAAAGCAAACGATACAAATACCGATAACGATAAAACACCAACAACCGAAGTTGCACAACAATTAAAAGATTTCGTGTTGCCACCCGCACCCGACGCAATCAGCGACGATATTACAATGATCGATGTCGGCGGTGATGTTCATGTTGCACACGGCGACGCAGATTTTTCAATGAACCGCAACGATTATATTAATCGAGGTTGGTTAAGCAGCGATACAATCACACTCATAGGACCAAACGGTCGCCGCTTACTTCTTGACCGCAGCCAATTCCTCGCTAATAAATCATACTACATCAATAACGGATACCTGCCATCACAACACCAAATCCTAGTTGGTAACGATGGACGATACGTCATAGTTGATAACAAATACTACAACCAACACGCCAACGACTACAAACGAACCGGCTACAATATCCAAGAAGGTGAAATCGGTACAGGCGCATTGTTGTCTGATACTGAATACATCAGATTGTTAGAACAATATATCCAAAACGGTAACAAAGGACCAAAACCAACCCGATATAAATAAAAGAAATTTGTAACCGTTCACGTTTTTTGTGAAGAGCGCGTTTTTTTAATAGGGGTTAGGCGGGTAGGCGGTTAGGGGTTAGGGACGTAGGGACGCACGGCTGTGCGTCCTGACTTTAGCCGTAAGCTAAAGCATACGGTTAATAAAATGCTGCACACTGCGGAGCAAAAAAATGAAATTGAGATTTGTCAAAATCGTGAACGGTTACAGAAATTTTGACAAAACCTATTTCGTAATTTTGCCCTAATGCAATTAAAAAAATTAGGTATTATGCTGAAGCTATACCGGCTTCGGTATTAAATATTAAAAGTTAGTTTAAATTAAAGGAACATTAACTATGACTAAAATGGTTATGCTTGGACCAACTGGAGTTGGTAAGACAAGTTTACTCGCGGCAATGTACCCGCAACTCGAAGAACATTTTCCGGGCGACGGCTACCAACTCGTCCCCGAAGAACAAACCCGCCGCGTATTAGATAATTTGCGTCATAAATTGGCGAAACTTGGCGCCGGCGGCGGTTCGTCCATTACCGATATGCAAGTCGAAGGAACAAAAAATTTGCAAGAATTTAACTTCGACCTAAAATACGCCAACGAACCCATCGCCGATCTGTCATTGCAAATCTACGATATGCCGGGCGCATACTGCACAGAAAATAACGGCACAGAAGCAATCAAAACTCTCAACGGCTCCGATGTGTCATTTTGGTGTATAGATTGTGTCGCGTTGATGGAAAAAAACGGGAAACTAAACGACGCCATCAACCAACCCGCATCCATCACCGACGTATTGAAAAAAGCAAAACTCAACCCAAACCATACCTTGTGCATCGTCCTCATGCGCTCCGAAACCTACGAACAAAATAAACGCTTCGACGAACTCAAAACACGAATCAAAAGCACATTCGGCGACTACTTCACCGAACACATAAAATCAATCAAACAAATCAACAAAGTTTTCTATTGCTCCGTCCAAACAACCGGTAACTTGCGATACAGCTACCACGACCAAGAACAAGCCGTATTCATTAAACACTCCGAATTAGAATACTCGCCCAAAAATTGCGAATGCCCCGTCCTTTGCGCATTAGACCGCTCAATCGAAGAAGCAGTATTTCAAACACTAAATAAAATGGACGAAATAAGCGTCAATTACCCAATCATTCGATACTTCCTCAACTCATTCAATAAAGAATACGCTAAATGCGTTCGATTGAAAAAACGACTAGAATTCGCACGCGGCAAAATCGCATTTTATTTGTCCGAAAAAGATAAACGTTTTTTTGAATGGAGATAATAATAAACTATGCAATACGCAATTTATACTCGCGGAATAAATAAAGATTACCTCTGGAATAAACCACACAACAACTCCACAATCCACGACCTTTTGTCATCACACGGCATCGTAGTCAAACGACAAACCGATGGCGATTTCACCGTCTATCTCACCTCCGAAAAAACAACAAAAAAAGATTACATCGGACGGAATATCACTATATCATGTTTGATCTCAGATTGCTCGGATTGGATCGCCAAAGGATTAACCATCTACGCTCTGCAAAATTGGGATCACTTCGTCCAAGATATGGAAAAATTTGTAAATAACTTCGGCTCAGATGATTGGTCAATTGACGAAGACGCAATCAAACGCTTCGTCTCAAAACACTCCGCAAACACAACCGGAAATTACTGGATAACAAAAATAGAAAACGATAATACCACCGAAACAAGAAACGAATTGCTGGAAAACTTAACAAAATACGACTTCTCCGAAAACACAGGAATTAAATGCGTAATCGATAACGGAGTATTAACAGGAAATGATTGCTTGACAAAAATCAGAACAGAAACCGATGTCTATCTCTGGACGGGCGGAAATAAAAAAATATTGACCGACCAAAAAACAATAGAAAAAAATATCACTAATAACGAATCTACCAGAATAATTACTAAACCAAAATTGTCATTCCTCAAAAAATTCTTTCAATTCAACCGCGAAACAATATGGCAAATTATCCTCTTCACCTTGCTAACGGCAAGTATCTTGTGCAATATCTACTTGGTCAAATCACGCAACAACGCACAAAAAAACTACGAAACAAAAATCGCCGAACTAAAAAAACAAAATCAACTTTATTACAATTCCATCCTACAAAGGCAAAAACACATCAACTCATTACAACAACAGCAAAGACAATTAGAATTCATCCCAAATGTAATAGATAAAAATTTCAATAACTCAAACCGCGAAATTAAAAACCTAAAAGAACAAATCAATATCCTATTCCTACAAATTCAAAAAATCCAAGATGAAATACAAAAATTATCACAACCACCAGAACAAAATAATAACCCAAAAAAAGAATCAATAATGATATCCAACCAGTAACCTTTTGAATTTTGATAATAAATCAGTGTAATAATTACATCTAGACTTTTGCAAAGTTGTGTTTCACACTGTAAATCAAAGGGTTTGAAACATTGAAATCACCCGATTTTGCCATGTTATTGTATCGTCTATTGCGTTTATAAAAGTTGTTCTAAAAATCAATATGTTGAAATATCAAGGGTTTTACAAATATCGTTTCAATGATGTTTATGGTTTTCGTTTCATAATGTGTGAAAATTGAGCAGAATTGGATTATAAGTCCTTTTGATATAACTAGTTATAAAATTTGCAAAAGTCCAGTTTAAACAAATTTGTCGTTTTTTGAATATTATAGAAACGATAATTCGATTCATTTCTTGTTGCACTTCCTAAAAATTATCCCAAATTCTGTTATCGTACCGGTAATTTTAAGCCATTTCTAATCTTTTGGACAAGCATAGGGCTTAGAGCATCTTATGAACAAACGCACCTAAACACGGTTAGAAAATTTTACCATGGCAGAAAACATCTCAACCAAGCTCGCCAAGTCTTTTCACGTTGTGATTTCTTTTCTGCATCTTTATCCTCAATATTTGACATAAAATCTTTAATCATTTCTTCAATCATAATATGTTGTTCCATATTTGTTGTCTCATAAAAATGTCCGATGAGTATTGACCATCTATTCAAAAGATCGCTTCCAGAAGCCAATATCAGATATCCTTCATCATATTCAATTCGTATATGGATTGTTCCATCTTCTGGAAATTGGGGATTGTGATTTTGTTGTGAATCATATATTGGTTCAATGTATATTGATATATCACGTACAAAAAAAACAGAGGCAATTCCTTTTAGTTTTTCAGCTAGAAGATAGGGCCACTCCTCTATATATTCATCCTTACAATAAATGTGCCAATATCTTTTTTTCTGTTCGTGCTTTTTTTGAATGTACATAAAATATTATCTCATTGGTTAATTATTGGGGGGTTGCTAAATGAGCAAATGGTATAATCGGACATAAAATTCCGCCTCCTTTTATCCATGCTTCTACTACAGCAGTAAAACAATTATAGGCATCGGCATTATTATTAACAGCAAGGCGGTCTTTTTATTCCGACCAAACCATTGATGGCATACGAAAGTATTTGATACCAACCACCTTGCCCGTTTCCTGCCATTTCTTTCACAAGTTTAACATATTTCATCGCAATCTTCTCTGCTTCAATTTTGTCTTTTGTATAATCGTCTGGATTTCCCTTTTCTCGAATTGTTTTTAATAAGGTCAGATTCAGATTATCTAAGTACTTATTTCTTTCAAGTCAATATCGTTGATCACTATACACTGATTCACAATAAAATTTTCGATACGATTTTCTATTGAAATAATTCATAACCTATTTATAATCAATAGTTTCCATCAATTCTTGTCTCCGGTGAACAACGCCGTTTTGAGGAGCGAATCCGGCAGTAAACAGCCACTTATATGTTTTTGTTGCCTCGCTGGAAGTATTACTTTATTCGCCGTCTGTTTTGGCATACGGCAAAATAACGGCAAAATATTCGTGCAAAGGTACCGACCTTGCGAAAGATTCCGGCAATGATAAAATGATAAAATAACAAAATTAAATCATTTCAATCATTACATTGTTTTAATCTTCGATGAAAATTCTCATTGATCAGTTGATGAACCAGAGCGGAGTTAAGTTCGGAACCAGCGGCGCACGTGGTCTTGCGGCGGAAATGAATGATCTTGTTTGTTTCGCTTACACGCTTGGTTTTTTGCAATATCTTGTTCGCGAAAAGGTTCCCGTCTCGGCAAGCAACCGTGTTATGGTGGCTTACGATCTTCGTGAAAGTTCGCCGCGAATTGCCCGGGCTGTTCGTAAGGCAATAAATCATTTCGGATTCCAACCTGTTGATTGCCAAACAATTCCGACTCCAGTTGTGGCGTTGTACGGCATGTCCGAACATGTTCCCGCCATCATGGTTACAGGGAGCCATATTCCCGAAAACCGCAACGGAATTAAATTTTATTTACCCACCGGAGAAATTCTCAAAAAAGACGAAACCGGAATTAAACAGCAAACAGTTGAGATTCCGGACGAGTTGTTCGACTCAAACGGCTCGCTAAAACCAACAGAATGTGAATTTTCATCGGAAACCGATCACAACAACGCCAAACAATATTATCTTGATCGATTTCTTCGTGCGTTTCCGGTTGATTTTTTGGCGGGTTTTCGGATTGGGTTGTACGAACATTCCGCTGTTGGGCGTGATTTATTGTATGAATTGTACACCGCTCTCGGCGCAACGGTTACTCGGTTGGGACGCAGCGAAACGTTTGTGGCGGTTGACACGGAAGCGGTTCGGGATGAAGACCAATGTCTCGCACGAACTTGGGCAACCGGTCAGGCAACAGGACAAAAAAATCGTCATTCGGACAACCCGCCTTTTGACGCGATTCTCTCAACAGACGGCGACAGCGATCGTCCCTTGTTGTTCGACGAACACGGCGAATGGATACGAGGTGATATTGCGGGAATTTTGACGTCGCGTTTTCTTTTAGCGGATTGTGTTGTCACGCCGCTCACGTCCAACACCGCTCTGGAACGTTCCGGTTGGTTCAAAAAAATTGTGCGAACCAAAATCGGTTCGCCTTATGTGATTGAGGCAATGCAAGAAGCTGTGTCGCACGGCTATCAACGTGTTGTCGGTTACGAAGCCAACGGCGGATTTTTAACCGCCAATTCCATGTTGTTCGACGAAGAAGAATCTCAATATCCGTTATTGGCGTTGCCGACCCGTGATCCCGCAATTGTGCATATTGCGGTGTTGCGTCACGCCAAAGATGTCGGCGTGCCGCTTTCGGAAATGATTCATTATTTGCCGCGTCGAATTGTCATGAGCGACCGTCTTCAAAACTTTCCAACAGAACTCGCCCAACGGAAAATTGAAGAACTCGTTTCTGGAGGCGACGAAATGGTACAACTCATTTTCGCAGCGTTCGGCGAACTTCAAACAATCGACCACACCGACGGAATCCGTATGACTTTTGGCGATCAAGATATTGTCCATTTACGGTATTCCGGTAACGCACCGGAATTACGTTGTTACACGGAAGCGGACACCAAAGAACGTGCAACATCGTTGTTGTACCGAACAATGACCATTCTCGATACGTGGCGACGCCGCTCCCAAAACGATTCCTATCCCTACCAACACTAGGAAAAAAAGCAGAAAGTTGATCATCAGCCTGTGTTACCGATTTTAATATTTTATCGCTGTGATTCCGTTTGGGTTTATCTTGTGTGGTTTGGTCAGAGATTTGAGCAAAAAATGTTCAAACAAACAAAAAAACAAGTTCGTGCATGAGGGAAATTCACGAACAACAATCCGTTCTTCCTTATTTACTTTCCACTATCAACTCCTTTTCCAACTTAATTATGTTTAAAATTGCTCTTGGCAGTGATCATCACGGAATTACTACACGTATAAAGGTAGCGGAGTTTCTCCGTCAATTGGGTCATACGGTTTGGGAATTTGGACCGTCGTTGAAGGAAAAACAACCGGTCGATTATCCCGATGTCGCGTCGGAAGTGGCGCAACGAATAAGTCGTCGGGAAATTGATCGCGGAATTTTGATTTGCGGGACAGGCATTGGAATGTGCATTACGGCAAACAAATTTTCAGGAGTTCGAGCGGCTCCGATTATTGACGAGTTGGCTGCCGAACTGAGCCGCCGTCATAACGACTTAAATGTTCTGTGTCTTTCCGGCGACATGCTTGACGAAGGAACAATTTATCAAATTATCGAAATTTGGCTCACTTCGCCTTTTGACGGCGGACGACACGAAAAACGACTCAATAAAATCGAAGATATCGAAAAACAAGTCGGTTTGTGTTGAAGTATCCTCAATGTTGAACGCTTACGAATTATCTTGTGGAGCGGAGAACCATCAAAAAGGGAGCAATGTTTCACCGAAATATAAAGTGAGCAATATTTCGCCGAAATATAAAGTGAGCAATGTTTCGCCGAAACATAAGGTGGGTAATGTTTCGCCGAAACATAAGGTGGGCAATGTTTCGCCGAAACATTGCGTTGGCGACCTTTCGGCGAAAAGTCGCCCACCTGAGATTGATCTCTTAACAAAAATTCCATTGACAATTACTAAGTGTTCAACGGATTTTTTGTTTTGAAAATGTTTTAACAAAATACTGATTGTTTTTTGGCAATGCGGTTTCAGAATACACAACTCGATAACGGTCTTGAAGTGATCGCGGAAATTAATGAAGCGGCGTATTCCGTTTCGTTTGGATTTTTCGTGAATACCGGTTCGCGGAACGAAACGCCGGAGATTGCGGGAGTGAGCCATTTTCTGGAACATATTGCGTTCAAAGGCACTGAAAACCGAACGGCGGAAGAAGTAAATCGTTGTTTTGATGTGATTGGCGCGGATGTCAACGCCTTTACGACCGAAGAGCAAACCGTTTTTTTTGCATCGCTTCTCCCTGAATTGTTAGGTGAGGCGGTTGAGTTGCTCGGTACTCTTTTGCGTCCGGCATTGCGACAAAATGACTTCGCCACGGAAAAAAAAGTCATTCTGGAAGAAATCCGAATGTATGACGATCAACCGCCTTTCGGTGCCGACGATAAAAGTCGTGAATTATTTTTTGCAGGGCATCCGCTTGCCAACAGTGTTCTCGGAACTCTCGACAGTGTTTCCAACCTTTCTCTTGATCAAGTTCGCTGTTATCTCGAACAACGTTATAGCCCCGAAAATATCGTGTTGATTGGTGCTGGACGGCTTGAATTTGATCAATTCGTGCGAAAAGCCGAACAAGTTTGTGGCGGTTGGAAGTCATTGCGGTCGCGACAAAACGGAAGAGTTGAAACCGACAACGAGTTGGAATTTCGGCGAGTTCGCGGGCATCGCGGTTGCCATCGGATATTCAAGGAATCCGCTGCTCAACAATATACGTTACTGCTTTCGGATGCGCCGTCTGCGCACGATGCGGATCGTTTTACTGCCGGCATGATTGCCAACATGCTTGGCGATGATGTTGGGAGTCGTCTCTATTGGGAACTGGTTGATTCGGGAGTAGCGGATTGGGCGGAATTGGGAACCAATGAGTTTTTGGACAACGGCTTTTTCGTAACCGGTCTTTCCAGCGAACCGGAATATGCCGAAGAAGTTTGTAACCGAACTCGACAAATTTATCACGAAGCAACAAAAAATTGTTTCACTCAGGAAGAACTAAATCGTTCAAAAAGCAAAATTCTGTCGCGGCTTGTTCTTGCTAATGAACGACCGAGCGGACGATTATTTGCGATTGGCAGCGAATGGACGGTTCATCGGCAATATCGTACAATTCGACAAGACCTCGAAGAAATCCGTCGAATCACGCTTGACGATGTGGCGACCGTTCTGAAAAAATATCCGCTCAATGATCATTTATTCGTTACGGTGGGTCCGTTGGAGAGGTTTGGCTCCTTCGATTGATTCCTTGCAATGACCAATTTTTCAACAACTATTAACCTTTTTTCCGAACAATTTTATTATGTCGATTCCGTTCACGATATTTGAAAAGTACATGCTTCTGGACGATCAACCGGCATATCCGATGGATTCGTTTCGATTGTTGCTTTTTTCCGGACGTTTGAATTTTAGTTATTTTGAAGCGTCAATTGCTTCGGTGGTTCGTTACCATCCCATGTTGCGGAGTGTTGTTCGTGAAGATTCTCGTGGACGTTTTTTCTGGGAAGAAGTGGATTGTCCTATTTTTATTCGCAAAATTCGGGGACCGCTTGCAATGCGGTATCCGAATCCGGAAGCAATTGATCTCTTCAACGAACCCGGATTGAAGGTCTATTTTGTTGAGGAAAGAAATCGAACATCGGTACTATTTCAGTTTCATCATTGTGTTTCGGACGGAATTGGTGAAATGGAGGTTCTGGCGGATATTCTGTCCGATTATGTAATTCGTTTTCAAGGCGGTTCGCCACCGGACAATCCACGTCATCTTGAACCCGAATTATTGTCGCAACGCGGTTCAACAGGATTGACTTTAAGAAAATATTTCCGTTTTTTCGTTCCGATGGCGGTAACAACTTATCAATTATTGTGCCGTTTTCCAACTCCGCTTGCGCCGCACGTTCCGCTGAATACCAATATTCCGGCAAAAGATTATCTGGCACTTTGTGCTGACGGACTAACACGGAATGAAACACAGAATTATTTTAATCGTGCAAAAAAATATGACGTTACGGTAAACGATTTATTGCTTCGGGATTTATTCCTGGCAATGGGCGAATGGCGGAAAAAATGGTTTGATCCGCACGAAAATTCTTACTTGCGAATCACCATGCCCATGAATCTCCGAACGGAATCACTCAAAAAGATGCCGACTGCCAATTCCGTTACAATGCTGTTTTTGGATCGGAAAGAACGTGATTTCACTGAACCAACCCAATTGTTACAACGTATTCATCAAGAAACGAATTGGATTAAACGGACAGAGCAAAAACATGTTTTGTTATTGAGTATGAAAATACGTGATCGTTTGCCAGGCGGACTCAATTATGAATTGAAGTCACAAAAATGTCGTGCAACAGCGGTGTTGTCCAATTTGGGTAGAATTTTTGAATCGTTACCGTTTATGCGTCGTCATGATGGTCGTCTCTTTATTGGCAATGCCGTTTTGGAAGAAATCGATGCCGCACCACCAATTCGTTCCGGTACGCTTATTTCGCTTTCCGCACTAACGTACGCAAATCAACTTCGTTTGATTTTGCGCTATGACGCGAAAAATATGACCAACGAACAAGCCAATGATTTCTTGCATATTTTCTTTTCGTTTCTAAAATCGGAAACGGTTACGCTTTAATCGAGAACAATATTTTCGGCGGAATAATCGTTCATAATTTGGTACAACATTTCCATATTAACATGTTGGCGTACATGATTTGCCAATTTGTTGTATTGTTCTTCTTTGAATGTTTTAAGATCAAACGGATTGTGTTCTGGATTGTTGCTTTCTGATTGACGTACATAAGGAGCGAGAATATAATCGATAACGGTACGATTATCAAGAATGCCGTGAATATACGTTCCAAAACATTGAGCATGCAAAAAACAACCTTCAACACTGCCATCGTCCAGCTTATTTAAGGGAATATATTCCGAATTATTTATTGAGTGAGTTGTTCCCATGTGAATTTCGTAGCCGATACATTTTTCACGTTGATCGAGAAACGAAAATTGAACTTGTCGGGTAATTTTTTCTTTTTTAATTTCCGTGCTAATCGGCAACAAACCCAGACCCGGTAATCGTGTAATATCTCCTTCGATGTGATTTGGGTCACAAACCTCCCGTCCCATCATCTGATAACCGCCGCAAATACCAATGACGGTTGCGTTGGAATGAAATGCTTGAATGATACTTTGAGCCACTTCGTTTTGCCTTAATTCACAAAGATCAGAAAGAATATTTTTCGTTCCGGGAATGATTATAATATCGGCTTTTTCCACTTCTTTCGTATTATTAGTGTAATAAAGATGAACACGCGGATCGCGTTCCAAGAGATTGAAATCAGTAAAATTAGAGAGATGACGTAACAAAATAACAGCAATATTCACTTTACCGGAATCGGATTTCAAATTCTTTGTTTGCAATGTAACGGAATCTTCTTCATCAATATAAATATCGTGATAATAAGGAATGACTCCAAGAACTGGAATGCGGCATAATTCTTCGATCATTTTTATTCCTGATTCAAACAGGCGAATATCTCCTCTGAATTTATTGATAATAATTCCCCGAACATGTTTTCGTTCCTTTTCGGTAAGTAACAGAATTGATCCATACACAGAGGCAAAAACTCCTCCACGATCAATATCCGCTACTAAAATAACATTGGCATTAGCATGAAGCGCCATCGGCATATTGACCAGATCAACGTCACGCAAATTAATTTCGGCAATACTTCCGGCGCCTTCCATCACAATAGGATTATAACATTGTTGCAAACGGTCAAAAGCGTTACAAACTTCTTTACGTAACACTTCGCGTCCCTCTTTCTTGAAATATTCGTAAGCGTTTTGATTTCCTGCCGGTTTACCGTTCAGAATAACCTGACAAATTTTATCGCTTGTTGGTTTTAGTAACACAGGATTCATGTCCGTATGACAAGAGATTCCAGCCGATTCTGCTTGCACGGCTTGCGCCCGTCCGATTTCCAAACCTTCGGGCGTAGCGTATGAATTTAAAGACATATTCTGCGCTTTAAAAGGAGCCGGATGATAACCGTCCTGTAAAAAAATACGACAAAATGCCGAAACAATAATACTTTTGCCGACATCACTTCCTGTGCCGGCAAACATAATCGGACGTAAATTATTTTTCCGTTCCATTTTCTTTATTGCATTTTTTGTAATTATTCAGAAGAATTTTTGTGAATGGACGATGATTTTCAATGAAATGAACAAAATTCACAAACTAAATATTGTTCCAAATTTATCTATTACGAAAATTTTATTCGTGTTATGATTTTCTTTTTAAGAATCATGACGGATCAATTCCTTCAATTTGTTAATAATTGTATCATAACCATTTAGTTCATGGGGGATAGTACATTTTGTACAATTTTTAATCTGTTTTGTCTTGCCGACGTACTCAAAATGTCCACCGCATTGATCACCCAAAAAATAAAGAGGACAATAACAAAACATACAATTAAACGTTTCCGTATCAACATTTTGATGACAAGGAAAATACATGCATTCCGTATTTCTAAAAAATTTATAACTATTTTTTATCATTCTCTGTTTTCTCCAAATTTTATAGTTTCGTACAGAATTGCATTCACAATAGCCGCCGCGACATTGCTACCGCCTTTCCTTCCTCGTGAAACAATAAACGGAACATCCAATTCCATAATCAATTCTTTGGACTCCGTAACATTAACAAACCCAACAGGAACGCCAATGATAAGGCATGGCTGACAACATCCTTGCTGAATCATTTCGTACAATTTTATGAGTGCCGTCGGCGCATTGCCAATCGCAAACAGAATAGGATTCGCAATATTTCGTACCGCAAATTCCATTGCCGCCGCAGAGCGTGTCATGTCGTTGATTGCTGCTTGTTCCGCAACTTCATCGCTATCAATAAAACAATGGACAGAACCGTTCAATTGTTCGAGACATTTCTTATTGATGCCGGCTTTGACCATTTTTGTATCAGTAACAATATGAACGCCTTGTTTCAAAATCTCTCTTGTTTGCGCCAGAACATTTTCCGAAAAAACAAGATTGTCAAGATAATCAAAATCCGCAGTTGTATGAATCACACGCTGAATTATTGGTGCGTTTTTTCCAAGCGGTTGTTTATCTTTTAGTAATCCGGCGATGATCTCAAAACTCTTTTTTTCAATCTCAACAGGATTCGTGATAAAATTTTTGCTGTAATTATTGTTGTCGTAGTTCATTTCTATAGCGAAAACATGATTCGATTAAACCTTCGGCAAATTTTTTGTTGCCGAAAAAATGAATATGCGGATAACCGGCGAAAATATTTCGTGTGGCAACAATACAAGGATAAGACTTGCCGTTGCTCATTTTTGTGGCGGTAAAACTATTGCCTTCGTAACTACTTTTGGCATAATGAAAGGAATGGGCATTGATCGTTTCGCCTTGACGACAAAGCATCGTATCGTCATTGGCGGACAATTTGACGTAACCAAAATTTTGAAGTCGATTCGTCATTTCAGCATGTCCATGAATAATTCCAAGCATGGAATATTGTAACCCGTGCAGATCGGTCAGACTTTCTTGTAAATACATAAAACCGCCGCATTCCGCATAAATTGGTATTCCGCGTTTATAATGATAACAAATATTCTTTTTGAGTGCCGTATTTTTTTCCAAGTCAGCCGCATAAAGTTCTGGATAACCGCCCCAAAAAATCAAACCGTCTGCATTTTCCGGTATTTCACGATCGCGCAACGGAGAGAAAAAATGTAACGTTGCTCCCAAATTTTCCAAAAGTAAATGATTGTCGTTATAATGAAAACAAAATGCTTCATCGCAAGCTGTGTAAAGATGAACAAAAGAATCGCGTTTTTGTAATCCCAAAAAAGATTCCGGTACATTATTTTTTTTAGTAACATTGGCAATTTCAAAAAACGTTTCAAAATCAATAAATTTTCGTGCATTTTCCGCAAGAATCATGATTTTGTTCTGAATATCAGAAATTTCATTTGCCGTCATCAATCCCAAATGCCGTGATTCAATCCGCGTTTCCGGCATTTCCGGCATAAACCCGATCACGCGGACGCCGGTTTGATTTTCAATCATATCTTTATAAAAAGGATACGAAGCCGGCGTGATCCGATTGATAATAATTGAAACAATATTATTTTTTTCAAATTCCAAAAAACCTTTAATTTCCGCACATAAAGACAAGGATTTCCCTTTGGCATCAACGATAAGCACGACAGGTGTTTCCGTCACTTTCGACAAATCGTTTGTTGAAGCGTTGCTTTTGTTACCGATTCCGTCGTAGAGTCCCATAACACCTTCGATAACAGCAATATCGCAGGTTTGTGTATGTTTTTGCAACGAATAACGAACGCCATTTTCTCCCATAAGAACGGAATCGAGATTATATGTTTCAATTTGTGTTGCTTTTGTATGAAACATGGGATCAATATAATCCGGTCCGCACTTAAACGCAACAACATTTTTATTTTGTTGTTTCAGTACGGAAAGAATCGCGCACGTTATCATCGTTTTGCCGCATCCGCTTCCGGTTCCTGCAATCATGATTCGCATGATTTCCTCCGTGTTCCCGTAACAATATAAATCGGATTCCGTGCGGTCATCATATCGTAATTGCCGACTTTTTTCGATTGCGCAATATTAACGCAAATTGTTTCTGTTTCCGTTAATCCGAATACGGTGTAAGCGTTAAGAATTTGATTCAAACTTTGCAACGAAACGGCATTGGCAACGATTTTGATGTTCGGATTCATTTTGATTAACACATCAATAATTGCATCAATATTTCCCGAACTGCCGCCGATAAACACTTTATTCGGAACAGGTATTTCAGCAAAATGTTCTGGAGCGAGAGTTTTGAGAACAATAATATTGAATGCTCCATGTTTGATTCGATTTTTTTTGATCAATTCGACAGCTTCGGTATTTTTTTCAATTGCATAAACGATACCTTCAAATGCGCAACGAGCCATTTCTACCGACATGGCGCCGGTTCCCGCTCCAATATCGTACAAAATATCGTTTGGTGTTATTCCGAGTTTCCGCAGTGAAATACAACGTATTTCTTCTTTGGTCATTGGCGTTTGACCACGAATAAAATCATCATCGCGAACCGACGTATTCGGAATCTGTGCCGATTTGTTTTCGATGTACATTACCGATAAATCGTCAAAAGTCATTTCTTTTAGTGTTTCGGGATTACCGCTGACAATTTTTTCGTCGGCGCAGGACAATTTTTCACCGATCTGAATTTTGATATCGGTTAAATCGTTTTCATACAAAATTCTACATAAATCATGAGCTTTGTATTTTCCGCCGGTCAGTACGAAAATTTTTTTATTGTAAGCGGTATATGATACAATCCGTTCATTTCTTCCGTGAACACTGATCAGTTTTGCGTCGTCGTAAGGAATCGCAATTTTTGCACTAAAATATTGGAGACTGCTGATTCCGTTGACTAACTCAATTTCGTACAAATTTGAAAATTCTTGCACAATTTTTTGTGTAATACTGAAAAAACAACAATCACCGCCAACCAAAATCACTGTTGTACCGAAAAGCGGACGATTTAGTTGTTGCGTTAATTCGGACAAATTAACCGTTTCCACCGACGGATCATTTTTATAAAAACGTGAAAGTGTCAAAATTCGATCAGCAGACTGAATCACATCAACTGCTTTTTTTGTCCGAAAATCATGGTTGCCGACACCGAAACCGACAATAAATAATTTTTGCATCCGAAATTACTCCTTGATACGGTCAGCGAGAATATCCGCAAGACGTTGGTCAATGCCCAAGGCTCGACCCATGATAATTTTAATTTCGGGATATTGTACCATACATTGATTGATCATATTGGGAATATCCTTTTTCAGATGAATACCGGAAAAAAGAAAATAAGGTACAATTTTTATTTCCGAAACATTTTTGGCGGCAAGGGCGGCAATTCCGTTTTCCAATGTTTTATCGCTAAATTCCATAAAAGCGTATTCGATACAAAATTCAGACACTTTTGGTTTTGCCATATTCAAAAGCGAAATCAATATTTCTTCTGTTTCCTTGACGCGGCTTCCGTGAGCCACAACTAAAATACCACGCATTTTTGTAATCCTTTCTTTGTTGTTGCACAAAACAATTGTTACGAATAACTGATTTTTTAATATTTCGGTGGAGTCTTTTTCATTTTTAAACGCCAAGAGTACACAAAGAATATTTGATAATTTGACAACATGGCAATCTTTGCGGCTAAATTGCAACTTCCACTGAAATGATTACCTACGTTTTAATTTTAAGGTTTCTTTTCGATTAAGGGAATAAGGGCGCGTTCAAGAAAATTGTGAATGGTGAAATGTCGTGGAGATTGTGTTTTCTGGGGTTAATGAAAATAGATAAAATTCCCTCTTGCTCTCTTTTTGAGAATCTGCTAGAATTTTCTTTGATGATTGGTGTGTTTAGGGATTGGTCACATTTGTCTAAAATGATGATGTTATTTTTTTTCATTCTCTCTTTGTTGGTTAGTGGTATTGTGTTTTTCCAGTCGGGTGAACTGTCGGCTCAGATTTTGTTAGACTCATCGCCTGGTTTGATACAACGAGATTCCACAAGCAATTTGACCAATCCGGCAACAGAAAAGACAACCATTAGAAATGTTTCGCCGTTCAATCCGCTTTTCAATAATCAAAACAAAAATGAAATAGGAAATTTAGATTCACTCAATTCTCCACTTTCTTCGCCTTGGGGTGGTTCTGCTTCGGGTAAAACTAATATTACTTTAGGTGATTTTTCGGTTGGTTCGTCTTCTAATATACCTTTGCCTTCTTATGGTGCGTATTCTTATGGTCATTCCAGTTGGTTTCGACCTGGTATGACGCGGGAAGAATACGTTTTGCGTCAAGCGGAAGAAGCAAAACTCCGAGAATACAACCGCGAAGAACAAGAAAGCCGCTTGAGACGGCAATTGGAAGTGGAGAAAGGAATTCGAGCGGGAATTTATTCTCTTTTTGACGAATCTCAAAATTATCTTCCCAAAGTTTTGGTTGAAGATTCTAAGCACAGTCCCCACTTGTCCCTACCGTCAATTGGAAATTCTGCGGAAACATCCGTTCCTTCAACAATAACTTCGTTGCCAACCGATTTGCCTGATTCTCCCAAAACGCTTACGCCGGACGAACTCGCCGAACAAGAACTAAAAGCTCAACGTGCAACGGTAGAAGCATTGGAAGACGCCGGGCAAAGACAACGGGAACTCGAAGCGTTACAGAAACGCGAAGATGAACGGAAACGTTGGCTTCAACAACGCGCGGAAGCAGAACGCGGAGCGAAATTGTTTCAATTATCGCCGTCCTTGCAATTGAAAGACAAAATGTTGAAAGAGGGTTGGTGTCTTCTTTTTGACGGTCAAACTTTTTTCGGTTGGCGTACTCAAAAAGACGGACCTTATGGCGGTGGACGGTTTACGATTGCCAATGGCGAAATTCAAAGCGATCCGCAACATCCCGGACTTCTTTATACGACAAACCAATTGGGAGATTCGACCTTGAGGTTTGAATTTCAAGCAGAAGAAAACGCGGAAGCCTTTCTGCTTTTGAGAACGCCGCCCAATCCTAAAGACCTCCATTCTTCTTGTTACGCTATTGTGCTTAATTCCGCCGACTTCACCCGTCCGCGTGGAACAGTTCTTGGTCGGCAACAACTCGCAACCGAACAATTACAAGAACAAGAAAAAACACGGGAACTCACACGTCAAGAAACTGTTGGTCGCGCAACACGTTGGCATCGGTTAAAAGCCCAGTTTGAAGTGGGACGATTACATGTTACAGTTGACCAACATGAACCGATTGCGTTGTTTGATACCAAACCGCTTGGTTATGGTTACGTCGGACTTCTTGTAACAAAAGGAAAGGTTCGTTTTCGCAACATGTATTGGTTGCCGGGTTCTTCCATGCCGATTTTTGATCCAATTGATCCAGAAAAACATTGGCGATATCGCGGTGATGTTGTTCAGTTGAAAGCAACCCGCGATCTGGCAATGCAATTGAGCGGCGGTCCCGGAGTGATTGAAACAAAAGACTTTTTCAACAATTTCGTTTTGCAACTCGAATACAATATCACATTTTCTTCTGCACGAACCGGTTTGTTTCTTCGGTCAATTCCGCGTGAAGAACAAACCGGTTACGAAATATCAATTCAGAATTTTCCGAAACGGCAAGATCGAGATCAAATGATTGGAGTTGATGTTGGTGCGTTTCGTGGTCGGAAAAATGCACGTTATATTCGTCCAGAAGATCACATTTGGAATTATCTGACTGTGGTTGCGGTTGACCGGCATTTTCAAACGTGGGTCAATGGCATTTCGGTTTGCGAAATGTCCGACCAAAACCAACCGTCTAAGACAACCGAAAAAAACGCATCGTCTCCAACTCAAACCAATCCCTTCCGTTCGTCTGGAACAATTCAACTTCTCGCTCCTCAGGCAGGAACAGATATTCAGTTTCGTAACATTCGAATCATGCCGATTCGTCCGCGTTTCGAAAAACCACAAACCTTTGACGATTTAACAAAAACGACATGGGAAGAACTTTCCAAAGCAAGAAAAGAACGTGAAAACGAACAAAAATTGGACAAAAAAATGATTTCCGAAAAAACAAAATAACTATATTTTTCGCACAAAAACATCTCCTTTGTTGTATTGCCGATAGGGAATGCCGAGCAATGTTTTTCCTGATGTTATGTCTCATCATTATATTTCCACGATAAACGATCTTCAGAATTTACTTCGTCAACTCCGTGATATTCCGGTGATTGCGTATGATACGGAATTTATTTCGGAAAACCGTTATTATCCTCAACTTTGTCTCATCCAGATTGCTGCGGGTGATATTCAGGCGTTGATTGATCCGTTTTCGATTGGGAATCTCCAGGCGTTTTGGGAATTGCTTTGTGATGGACAACGTGAAATTGTTGTTCACGCTTGCCGAAGTGAGATGGAATTTTGTTATCGAGCGATTCGCCGTTTACCGAGTAAACTGTTTGATGTTCAGGTTGCTACCGGATTTATTTGCAACGATTATCCCGCGGGTTACGGAACACTTTTAGAACGATTTCTCAAAATTTCGCTTCCCAAAGCCGAATCGCGAACTGTTTGGAACAAACGTCCGTTGACGGCGTTACAAATTGAATATGCGTTGGGTGATGTCCATCATCTGGAGCAACTCTCGCAAATACTCAAACAACGTCTTGCCGACAAACAACGACTTGGTTGGTACGCCGACGAAATGGAACGAATAAAGCAACGGCTTCAACTCAGTTTTGAGACGCCGCGTTGGCGTTCGCTTCCTAAAATTTCCGCTTTGAAACCACGCGAATTGGCAATTCTTCGCGAAATTTGGTTTTGGCGTGAAAATGTTGCGAAAAAGCGGGATTTACCGCCGTCTCGAATTTTGCGTGATGATTTGGTGGTTGAATTGGCTCGTCGCGGAACGAGTGACGAAAAACGCATCGCCGCGGTTCGCGGAATGCAACGAAGTGATGCGCCTCGTATTTTGCCGGAGATTGCCGCTGCGGTGAATCACGCTTTGACTCTTTCGCCGGAAGATTATCCATTGCCGTCCAATCGTTTTTCGTTTCCACAATATTCTGTTATGGCTCAATTGCTTTATGCGGCGCTTTGTTCAATTTGTCGGCGAAATAATATTTCACCGCAATTAGTTGGGGGGGTGGGCGATATTCGAGAGTTGATTGCCGCTGAATTCGGAACATTGCCGCCGGAAATCGTTCCGATTCTTCTGAATGGTTGGCGGTCTGAACTGGTCGGTTCCTTGCTGGACGATCTCATCAATGGACGCACAACTGTTCAAATTAAACGCAATACGCCAGAAGATCCGTTAAATTTCATCAAAAGAATCGGATCTGATTAGATTTCTAGTTTTTATTTTTGTAAAGTTGTTTTTAATTTATTTGTGATCTTAGTGCCCCAATATCACAAAACAAATAACTGGACTTTTGCAAAGTTGTGTTTCACACTGTAAATCAAAAGGTTTGAAACATTGAAATCACCCGATTTTGCCATGTTATTGTATCGTATATTGCGTTTATAAAAGTTGTTCTAAAAATCAATATGTTGACATATCAAGGGTTTTACAAATATCGTTTCAATAATATTTATGCTTTTTTGTTTTATAATGTGCAAAAATTGAGCAAAATTGGATTATAAGTCCTTTTGATATAACTAGTCATAAGATTTACAAAAGTTCAGTTTTAAAGTAAGCGGAGTATATCTGGTATCAATAGTCAGGGGAGATTTTTTTCTTCATCAGGCGACAATAAATTAAAAAATGTTTCGATATCCTTTAACATTTCTGACGATTTATCTTGACGAAATAATATTTTGGCTCGCATTAGATAATTTTTAGGCACTTTGGGCTCTAACTGAACTACCTTGGAAATATCATCATAAGCATTATCAAACAGATTTCTTTTATTGTTCAAAAAACTTCGGGTAATATAGAAAACACCAAGTACATCATTATCAATAACACCTGATTGATGATTTTTTAACCAAATATCTTCATTACACTTGTCGATAGCCATTGTTGCCACATCGTAACAGTTCAGTTCTGTTGCAAGATAATGAACAAAAACAATATATTCAGCGGAATCACTCGAAATCTGTGTCAACATTTTCGTACAAAGAACAATAGATTCCTCTTTTCGGTTTAGCTCAAACAATATGCAGGTTTTATGATACATCCATAAATAATATTGAGATGAATCTATTTCGATTATTTTGTCAATATCTTTAAGTGCATTTTCCTTGTTCATATTTTTATTGAGTTGATACCTCTGTTGGTAATATGTGCAAAGGGTATCTGTTTGCCTCGCTAACAATGCGCTCTGAATAGCAATATTGATATGCTCAAGAGCCTTATCGTACATTTGAAGTTGGCAGTAGATTGTACATAACACAAAATGAGAATTTTCCCGAAAGTTAAATAGATAACTTTTACTCAAAGTGTCATTTTCAATATTTTTTTTATCCACAATTTTCTGAAGATAGGGTAATGCCTCTCTATTTTTGTTTGATTCCATTAAATCTGTAGCTTTATAATAGCAGGCAGGAACGTTATCTGAATCAAGACGCAGAGCATTTTCAATATCCTTTATTCCTTCGATATAATTAGAATCAAAAATCAGAGACATTGAAACATCCTTTATTCCTCCAATACCATCAGAATCAATAACTGCATGCGCTGTTTGTAATTTCAGACGCCCTCGCATCGCATAAGGATCCGGTTCATTAGGAGCTAATTCGATTGCCCTATCAAAATTCAATAAAGAAGCATGATCTGACTCACACATTATTCCTGCCCAATACCATGATAAATAATTATTGGGTTCAAGTAGGGCACATTTTTTAATTAATTCATGAACTTGTTCAGATTTACCTGATTTATAGGCTGCAATCGCGTTTTCCAATGTTTCCAGATAGATTTCGTCACCAAATGCTGGATTTAATATTAAAACAACAACAAGGCTGGAATACAGTATAACAGAAATTAAATAATATATTTTTTGAACCATTGATTTTATCTCCTAGTAATAATTTATCTGGACTTTTGCAAGGTTGTGTTTCACACTGTAAATCAAAGGGTTTGACAAACAGGTTAAGCGACCTTCAATCGACAGTATTTAAAGGAAGAATACCAAGAATAGAGCCGACTATATCATCTGTCCAATAGGAATTAGCCGGATCACCTATCTTTCGCGAAAAAATGATGGAGTTGCTATTTGAATCGAAAAAATA